>JAIYDT010000387.1 GCA_027487355.1 Verrucomicrobiaceae bacterium | reverse complement strand
TGGGCGATCAAAATTTGCGAGCGGACGAGGTCGATCCCGGTGACGCACTCGGTCACGGTGTGTTCGACCTGGATGCGCGGGTTCATCTCGATGAAGAACCAGTCCTTCGTATCCATGTCGTAGAGGAACTCCACGGTGCCGGCGTTGTCGTAGCCGATGCCCTTGGCGAGCGTGACGGCCGCATCGCAGAGGGCCTTGCGAAGCCCGGGCTCGAGGTCGATCGAAGGCGCGATTTCGACGACCTTCTGGTAACGCCGTTGCACCGAGCAATCGCGCTCGTGGAGGTGGACGACGTTGCCGTGTTTGTCGCCGAGGATCTGCACCTCGATGTGCTTGGCGCGGGAAATGTAGCGCTCCAGGAAAACGGCGGAGTTCCCGAAGGCGTTCAGAGCCTCGTTCTGGGCTTCCGCGAGCAGGCCCTGGAGCAGGCTCGGCTTTTCCACGACACGCATGCCGCGTCCGCCGCCACCGAAGGCGGCCTTGATGATGAGCGGGAACCCGATTTCATGGGCCACGTGCAGGGCCTCGTCGGTGTCGGTGATCGGCTCCTCGGTGCCGGGAAGGGTGGGAACGTTGAACTTGTGGGCCAGCGTGCGTGCGGCGGTCTTGTCGCCCATGTTTTCCAGCAGCTCGGGCGAGGGGCCTACGAAGGTGATGCCCTCACGCGCACAGGCCCGGGCGAAGGAAGCATTTTCCGAAAGGAATCCATAGCCTGGGTGGATCAGCGTGACGCCCTTCGACTTAGCCATCGCCACGATGCCTTCGACGTCGAGGTAGGCACCGACCGGACCCTTGTCCTTGTTGAGTCCGTAGGCCTCATCGGCCTTGAAGCGGTGGATGGAAAAGCGGTCTTCCTCGGCGTAGATCGAAACGGTGCGCAGGCCGAGTTCGTTGGCGGCGCGGAAAATGCGGATCGCGATTTCGCCGCGGTTGGCGGCCAGAAGTTTTGCGGGGCGGGTAGGGTTTTCAGACGTCACGCACACGTTCTAGGAGGCGTGGGGGAGGGGTGGCAAGAGATCAAAAGGGCAGGAGACAAACGGGGCAGAGAATGGCAGCGGATGCGGATTGACCGGGTTCTTTGACATGGGTCTCATGGGTCATGAGCAGCTCGTTCTTTGGATTGTTGCAGGTGCTGCCTGCGTTCGTCACCCTGACCGCCCAATGGGTGGGTGTCATCGCCATGCGGGACGAGCGGACCGGGGCGTGGTGGATGATGATGGTGGGCACGGCGATGAGTACGCTTGGAGCTCTGTTCTCGATCGTGTCGATGGCGGTGATGTTCGCTGGATCCTCCAGCATCGTGATGCTCACCTCGGTCGTGGGTTTTCACACACTGGGTGCCCTCGTCTTCGCCTCTGGTTTCGCGATGCACGGCCTGCGCCGAAAGGCCTCCCGGGAGCGTGAGCAGCAGCTCGAAGCCGTCACCGCCGCGATGAGCGAGGAATTGCGGGTTGCGCGCGAGCGGGGACGGTGAACGAGGGTGACTTCAATGAAATCTGAATAGGCCCGTGCTGTCTTGACAGCAACTAGGATGCTGTCATGGTGTTGAGATGCGCACGACTGTGACAATCGACCCTGATACCGAGGCACTTCTGAAAGAAGAGACGGCCAGGACCGGCCAGTCGTTCAAGGAGGTTTTGAATCAATCGATCCGGCGAGGTCTGGGGCGGAGCGGATCCGGAAAAGCGGTGCTGGAGCCTCTTTTTCCTGCACCTTTTCCTCGTCAGTTGCTTGACCGGAACCTGAACCATCTCGCCGACGAGCTGGATGACGAGGAAACCATTCTGGAACTTCAGTCATGATCCTCCCCGATCTGAATCTGCTGCTCTACGCCTACAATCCTCACGTTCCCCAGCACCAGAAGGCTGCCGATTGGTGGAGCGGGGCGATGAATGGCGAGGAGCTCATCGGGCTGCCCAATGAGGTCTGTCTTGGGTTTGTCCGTATTGCCGCGAACAGTCGACTTGGGGCCGCTGCGGTTTCTCTTGGCAGCGCGCGAGCCGTGGTCGCAGGCTGGCTTCAGTTGCCGCAGGCGCGGGTGTTGACGCCCGCTCCCAATCACTTCGGGCAGGTCATGGATCTGATGGCCGGTGCGATGGGATCCGGAGCACTGGTTTCCGATGCGGTGCTGGCGGTCTACGCGATTCAGAACCGAGCGACGCTTTGCTCGAACGACGCCGATTTTTCGCGCTTTGCCGGACTTTCGTGGCGGAATCCGCTGGTGGATTGATCAAGTGTAGTCGTCGATCAGACGGGTCGAGGCCCATTCTCATCCCGGTTGCGTTTCCGCGATGTCGGGTGTTTGGTCGGCTCATTCATGACCCGCCGTTTCTCCAATCCTTGGCCGCATCCGCAGCATGGCTTTCTCGATATCGCACGTTGGAAGATGGGAAAGGATCTTGGCGAGCCGGTCTGGAACGGGGCGGCCAGCGATGATCCGGCCCCGTGGCGGGCGCTTTCGAAAGAGCAGATTGCATCGCCGTCGCAAGAGGGTTGGCGGGTGAGTTGGCTGGGGCATGCGTCGTTTCTGGTGCAGGGAGCTGGACTGAATCTTTTGATCGATCCGGTGTTCTCGGACTACTGTGCGCCCTTGCCGCTGCCTGGATTGAAACGATTGATTGAAACGCCTTGTAAGCTGGAAAACCTGCCGGGAATCGACCTCGTTCTGCTGACTCACGGGCACTACGACCACCTCGATCTGCCAACTTTGCGGAAGCTCGGAAAAGACGTCCCGATCGTCATCGCCGACGGACACAAGGGTTGGCTCGGCCGTCGAGGATTCGGAAATGTTCGTGAAGTCCCGTGGTTCGAGTCGGTGGAGATCGCGCCCGGCGTGATCGTCACCGCCACCCCGGCTCAGCATTTCACGGCGCGGACTCCCTGGGATCGGAATCGCGGCCATTGGTGTGGCTGGATCATCGAAGGGGCGGGAAAGCGTCTCTGGCACGCGGGCGACAGTGCCTGGTGTCCCGCCTTCGAGGAAATCGGCCGACGCTTTTCTCCGATCGACCTCGGGATGATCCCGATTGGGGCATACAACCCACGAGCCATCATGGAAAGCGTCCACGTCACGCCTGAGGAAGCCGTGGAAGTCTTCAAGGCGACGGGTTGCAGGCGGGCCATCGCCATGCACTGGGGCACGTTTCGACTGACCGACGAGCCGATGTCCGAGCCTCCCGCGAGGTTGAGGGAGGCCTGTGAAAAGGCTGGCATCACGACTTTCGAGGTCCTGCCGGTGGGTGGAGTCGTGACTTGCGAGTGAGAGGGGTGGCCGGTTTTTGCGCCACGCCTGATCCCTGATCGGGCGGTTTGGCGGATCAAAGGGGAGGCCCTAGCCCGTGTTCCGACTTTTTTTGCGAAAAGTACCAAGGAATCCGGCGGCTGTCCGATGTGCCTGATGAGCATCCGCGCTCGGGAGCATTCCATTCCGGAATCCCGGTGCGGATCCATCCCACCAACCAACCCTCGATCCGTGAAACCTGTATTATTCCTCCTCTGCGGGCTGCTTTCCGTCATCCCGCTCCATGCCCAGACCACCAAGCCGGGAACGGTGACCCTGGTGAGCTTCGATTCGGTGATCACCACCCAGGCCGCGCCGGTCGTCACTCCGGTGACGGGTGGAACGCGAAGCAGCTACTCCTCCACGTCTGTCCGGTTCTCGAACCGCGAGATCCTCGAAGCCATGCGGGTTGCCAACCTGCTGGACGGTTCGATCTTCGGCTGGCAGATCGGCAAGGTGGCGAATCCGGCCGGTGTGGGCCGCCTGTACGCGCTCAAGTCGGGCAAGGCGGGCGTCCTTGTGCCTTCCAGCCTCCTCACCGAGCCGGTCGTCACCAACTCCGCCGCCTTGGGCCTTGAGACCTCCGCAACGGGTGGCGGAGTGCCGCTGACCAACCTGAACCGTAAGGTCTTCGGCACCATCTCGGTGCGGGGCGGAGCGGGCAATGTGGCAGGCAGTCAATCGCTGCTATCGTCGCAGCTTAGGCTCGGCAACACCACGTCGCTCGTGCTCAACCGCACCGAGGTTCTCACCGTGATGGGAAAAGGAGCCACTGCCGACAGCGTGGTGTCCGGCACGTATCAGACGCTGCGTTCCGCGGCGGGAGATCTCTCGCCCTACCTTCCCGGAACGACCGTCCCCTGAGGTGGTGTGAGTGATCTGCGGCTCCCGGAGCTTGCCCGGGAGCCGCTTCAACCCATGGTGCATGAAACGCTTTCTTCTCCTCATCCCTGCATGGTTGTTGATGGCGACCGCGCTTTTTTTCGTCGTTTCCAAGAAACGAGCGGAGACCAATCCGCATGATGGCGGCCGGACTGCTTCCACCGATCAGCCTTCCCAAGTCCGCCATCCGGAGGGAGTTGGTAGCGGGAAACCCAGATCCGCCGCAGGTGCCGGGAAGCCGGAAGAATCAAGACCGGCCCGAACCGAGGAGGTGTTGCAGGAAATCGAATCCGCCGTGATCACCTACTCGCCTGAGGGCGTGGGGCGGATCGCCGCCCATTTGCTCGACTCCGATCCCGTTCTGCGCGACTCGGCCAGGCGTGGCTTGGTGCAGCTTGGCGAGCCCGGCGCAGTTCGGCACCTGCGACAAGCGGCCGCGCAACTCGACGAAACCGAATCGAGGGCCTGCCTCGACGCTGCGGCGTTTCTGGAGCTGCCGTCGTGGTCGGAAACGGACGAGGCGCGCGCGATTTCGGAGCAGCTTTCGAAGCCTTCAAACGAGCCGTGAGCGAGGCGGCCAGGCATTCATCTGGGAACTGGCTGTCGGAGATCCTGCTCCGCTACGAAAAGCCCCTTTTGAAGCACGTTTACGGCTTTTGCCAGGATCGCGAGCTTTCCCGGGATGTGGTTCAGGAAACGTTCCTCCGGCTGATCCGGACGCGGGAGAACGGGATGCCGGAAAATCTGGGGGCGTGGCTGTTCACGGTCAGCCGCAACGTGGTGTGCGATCACCTGAGAAGGCAGAAGGTGGTGCAGTTCGGTCACGATGAAAGCCTGGATGACAGGGCGACCGAGGGGCTTTCTCCGGACGATCACCTGGAGCGCGGCGAGCATGAAAAGCGCCTGACAGCCTTGGTGGCGGAGCTTCCCGAGCGTGAAAGGGAGCTGGTGCGTTTGAAGTTCCAGGTGGGGCTCAGCTATCGGGAGATCGAGGAGATCACCGGCATTTCCCAGGGGAACATCGGGTATTTCCTGCATCGGGCGGTCAAGCATCTGCGGCAGCAGTGGGAGCGGGAAGGAGGCGCATGGTGAGGGGCGAGGATCCATTCATGAGGCTCTTGGAGGGATCGCTCGCGGCTCCCGACCTTGATTTGGAAAGGGGCGTGCGGGAGCAATTGCTCGCGGAAGCTGGAAAGGTCCCGCCGCCGAAAGTGGTGGAGCTGGTGACCGAGGAGGCCTGGGACGTGGCGGCCTTCGACTGGATTCTCGGCGAGTATTCGACGGATGCGGCCCTGATGGATCGTTTGGCCGACGATTCTGTTTTTGCCACGAGCGTGGCCGAGCAATTGGGCTTTGTTCGCAAACTGAGATTGGCGATGCGTCCCAATTTGCCCGTGGCTGCGGTGCCACAACGGCGGAAGGAAAGGCCGGTGGCATTAATCAGGCTGATCACAGCCGGGCTGGCCGCCGTCATTGCCTGGATGCTGGTGTTGACGATTCCCTCGGGTCTTTCGAGCGGCTCGAGGCGCAGCGCTGCGAAGTCGGGATCAATCGAAAAGCCGCTTGAGCAGCGTGTGGTGAAGGGGCTGAGGGAGTCGCGCGAAGTGGCGCCGAAGGAGCGTCGAGTCGAGGGCTTCGCGGAGACGCCGACCCGAAGCCGCCGCGTGGAGGAGGGTGGGGGATGGCGCGATCTTGATTCCGTGAGGAAAGGGGCTGATCTGTTGGAGTTCTCCGAGGCCACCCAACTGGCGGCAAGAGAGCTTTTCTCCGAAGGTGATCCAGGCTTCGCCACCGCGTCCATCCCTGCGGATCCGGGCATGGAGGTCCTGATGGCGTCCAGCTCGGGTCGGCACGGGAGCATTCTCACCGGGGAGCAGGGGGCGGACTGGATGTTCACCCGGCAGCTCCTTGCGAATGGGCAGGGACTTGATACAGATCTGATTGGAACGACGATTCCGGAGCCATCAGGACTATTTCTCATCGCAGTGGGATGGTTGGCCCTGATGGCGAGGCGCAGGAGGGCCTGATTTCCTGTCCGCCATGAATTTCGAGAGACAAGGTTGCCCCCGCAGCGGTTTTACGGGAGAAGATTTCCAGCCGAATGACCCAGCTCCTTCTCGACCCCGCCCGCCGCACCGGATGTGACGACCTCAAGGCCGTTTCCGATATCCTCGACGGGTCTGCCCAACGCCAGCGTTCTCCGATCGATGACCTGCTTGATGCCGGTGTGGTCGATGAGGAGCGCTACATGAAGGAGCTTTCGCAGGACCTTGGTCTTGAGTGGCTTGACAGCATTCCGATGCCCGATGCACCGCTGCCCCTGCGCGAGGCCTGCGGTCCGAGGATCGCCCTACGCCATCGTCTGCTGCCCGTCGGCTTCATCGGGGAAGGGGAGACGATGCGGCTGAAACTGGCGACTTTCGATCCCTTCAATCTCGTGGCACGACAAGCCGCCGCCCAGGAGTTGCCGATGGCGGTCGATTGGTGCATGGCCTCGCGACGCCGAATTCACGAGGCCCTGCGCCGCCTTTACGGGGTGGGTGCCGATACTTTCGAGCAGATTCTGGAAGGTCGTGAACTCGACTACGACAACCTCGAAGCCTCCGACGAGGCGAACGTCATCGACAAGGACGACGACGAAGAGGCCAGCGTGGTGAAATTCGTGAACCAGATCATTCGCGAAGCCCTCGATCAAAAGGCGACCGACATCCACGTCGAGCCGCTCAGCAACAACCTCCGCATCCGCTACCGTCTCGACGGCCGATTGCTGGAAGTCACGGTGCCTGAGAACATCAAGGCGCTGCAAAGCTCGGTGATCGCGCGTTTGAAGATCATGTCGCGCCTCGACATTGCCGAGCGCCGCCTGCCCCAGGACGGACGTATCAACCTCCAGTTCGAAGGCCAGACGATCGACGTCCGCGTCGCCACGGTCCCGACGGTCGAAGGCGAAAGCGTTTCCCTCCGTCTCCTCAACCAGCAGAAGTTCAACATCGACCTCCTCGGCATGGAGCCGCACGTCCGGCGGAAGATCGAGTCACTGCTGCACCTGCCGAACGGCATCATTCTGGTCACCGGCCCGACGGGTTCCGGTAAATCGACCAGCCTCTACACCTTCCTGAGCGAGGTGAACCTCCCGGAGCGACGCATCGTGACGGTCGAGGACCCGGTGGAAAACAAGCTGCCGGGCGTCATGCAGATCGCGGTGAAATCCGAAATCGGCCTGACCTTCGCCTCCGCGCTCCGTTCCATCCTCCGAGCCGACCCGAACATCGTGATGATCGGGGAAATTCGAGACCTGGAAACGGCGGAAATCGCCATCCGAGCCTCGCTCACCGGTCACTTGGTATTCTCCACCCTCCACACCAACGACGCCATCGGCGGCATCAGCCGTCTGGTGGACATGGGCGTGGAACCCTTCCTCGTTTCCGCTGCGGTCCGGGCTTTCCTTGCCCAGCGTCTCGTTCGCCGTCTTTGTCCGCATTGCAAGGTTCCGCGCGAGGTCACTCACGACGACCGCCGCGATTTGGGAATTCCGATCAACCTCGAAGGCCAGGCCTTCACCTCGAAGGGCTGCGACCGCTGCCGTGGGACTGGATTCTCCGGTCGACTTGCCATTTACGAAATCGTCGTGCTGACCCACGCCCTGCAGGAACTGGTCGCTCACAGCGCCCAGAACAACGAGCTCAAGGCCCAGGCCGTGAAGGACGGCTACATCCCGATGCGCGGCTACGGCTGGATCAAGGTCATGCAGGGCCTCACCACCATCGAGGAAGTCATTTCCGTCACGTCCTCCGACATCGGCGGGGGGGAGTGAGTTTTTTCTGATCACCGCTCACTGATCACCAGGCACCCATTTTCCAATGCCCGTCTTTTCCTACAAAGCCCTCAATTCCTCCGGCGGTGTCGCCACCGGGGAGCTCGATGCTGCCGATCGTCCGGATGCCTTGCGCATGCTGGATAAAAAGGGGCTCCAGCCGGTGAGCTTGAAGGAAAGCACGGGCGGCACGGTCCCTTCGGCCTCGAAGAACAAGGCGAAGTCCAAGGACAGCGAGCCGGAAAAGGTCAGCGCGAAGGCAAAGAACGATGAGATCCCGGACGGGCCGCTGAAGTTGAAGCGCGCCGAAGTGGTCATGTTCACGGAGGAACTCGCCGACATGCTCGGAGCTGGCCTCCAGCTTGAGCCCGCCCTGAAGGCCATGGAAAGCCGTCAGGAGCTGGGGAACCTCAAGAACGTCGCCTACAAGATCCGCCAGGTCGTCCGGGACGGCATGAATTTTTCAAGCGCCCTGAAGCGGGTCAGCCCGAGTTTTGGCCCCCTCTATTGCTCGTTGGCCGCTGCCGGTGAGGCGTCCGGTGCCCTCGATACCATTCTCAAGCGACAGGCCCATTACCTGAAAGCACTCCAGGAACTCCAGGGCCGACTCATTCTGGCGATGATCTACCCGGCCTTCCTTGTGTTGGCGGGCATCGGGGTATCGATCGTCTTTGTCACCACCCTGATTCCCCAGCTCACCGAGCTGATCAAGAGCACCCCAGGAGGCAAGTTGCCCGCCCCGATCCAGTGGATGACGGCGATCGCCGATCACCTGGGTGCCTACTGGTACATCTACCTGATCCTGCTCATCGCTGGCGGGCTGTTCTTCAAGGCCTGGAAGGACAACGACGCCAACAAGCCGACCTGGGACCGCACCAAGCTGAAGATGCCCCTGGTCGGTCCGGTCATTTCCAGCCGGTTCTACGTCCAGTTCCTGGAAACGATGGCCAACCTCGTCGAAAACGGCCTCCCTCTCCTCCGTGCCCTGGAGCTCTCCCGCGATGCCACTCAGAACCTTTCCCTTCGCGGCGAGCTGAACCGGGTGATCGACCAGGTTGGCGATGGCCGCGCCTTTTCCCGCGCCCTCATTCGCACCGGAGCCTTTCCAGCCCTGTTCGTGGACATGATCTCGGTGGGTGAGCAGACCGGAAAGCTCGATATCTCCCTGCGTCGTGCTGCCGAGCGATACGACAAGGAACTCGATAAGGATCTCAAACGCATCATGGCCCTGATCATGCCGACGGTCCTCATCATCATGGCCGGCCTGATCGGCGCAATGGCCTACCTGATGATCACCGCCATCTTCCAGACGATCTCGAACCTGAACGGGTGAGGGGGAGAGGGAAATCCGAAATCCGAAATTCGAAATTCGATATTCGAAACTCGAAATTCAGATCTGACATTCCCGCACCTCGGCCCAGTTGCGTTTTGACTCCCAAATTGGGTCCGTGTATGCTACATGCATGGCCACGAAGACCATTTCCATCGACTTGGTAGCCTACGAAAGGCTCTGCTCGGCGCGGCTAGGTCCACGCGATTCCTTTTCCCAAGTGATCCGCCGGGCAGAGTGGAGTCAGGAACCAAAGACCTGTGGCAGTCTTCTGGCCGCATTGCAGGGAATCCCTGTGGCGGACGAAGAGGTGATTCAGCGTCTCGACTCGGCCCAGCAACTCGATCTTCCTCCTGACAATCCCTGGGCATGAGCAGCTTTCTTTTCGATACATGCTTTCTCATTGATCTTGAACGGGAAATGCGTCGGGGGCCGGGAAAGGCTCATGAATTCCTCCAGCAAAATGCCACCGCCCGGCCATGCCTTTCGTGGACGGTGGTGGGCGAGTTTGCTGAAGGATTCGGAGATCTTCATCATCCAGCTTGTGCGGCCATGTTGTCCCGATTCGATGTTTTGCCAATGGACGCGTCCACGGCCCATCAATATGCGGTGACGACGCAGTTGCTGCGTGCTCAGAATCAGATGATTGGAGCCAATGATCACTGGATCGCGGCCTCGGCGCTGGCGAATTCCTTGCCCCTGGTCACCAACAACGCCGCCCATTTCAGCAGGATTCCCTGGCTTCTGGTCGTGGGATACTGAATTTCACCCCTGCGAGACGCGGTGACGTCGGTTTGACATCAATTGAATAGTGGTGTAATTCAGACATCATGATTCGCACGCAGATTCAGTTTCCTGATCCACTTTACCGGCGGTTGAAGGCGATCGCTGAGCAGCAGGATTGGTCGCTGGCGGAGGTCATGCGGAAGGCTGCGGAGCACTTCGTCACTCGATTTCCTGAAAGTGAGCGGATGGCCCCCACTTGGAGTTTCCCGACTCTGGACTTCGGCGGGGATTTCCTTGTGGATCCGGAATCCGTGAGTCTTGAAACCGAGGCCATCACCCTGCGTTCTGAGCGATGATTGTTTCCGCCGACACCAACATCTTCCTCTACGCTGCGAACCCGGATTCGCGGCATCATGCTGAGGCGCATCGGTTTTTCGCTTCCGAGGCCTCTGGGCAGCATCGCTTTGTGCTGTGTGGACTGGTGCTTTTGGAGATCTACATGCAGATCCGCAATCCGGCGGTGTTCAAAAAGACCAGAACCGCCAAGGAAGCCGCAGACTTTTGCCTGGCCCTGCGGTCCAATCCCGGCTGGGAGTTCGTTGACTACGAGCCGGAGATCGGCCCCTCCTTGTGGAAATGGGCGGCGGCAACAAGCAGTGGGTTTCGGGAGATCATCGACGCCCGACTGGCTCTGACCCTCCGGCATCATGGGGTGACCCACTTTGCCACCGCCAACGACAAGCACTTTGGCGGATTCGGATTTGAGAGGGTCTGGAATCCCCTGATGGGCTGACTTGGCTCCTGTCTCTACTCCACCAACAAGGCCGATGCCGCTGCTTCTCCAATCTGAATGCGACGGCCGCCGGCGGTCTCGAGGGTGACGATGCCGGTGATGAGATCGCGTTTCGCCAGGCCGACGTCACCTCCGACCACGATTCCGAACCCGGCCAGCCAGTCGATGAAGGGCTGGTCGATACGGGTCAGCCGTCTCAGATGGTAGCGTCCGCCTTCGGCCCGTTCGGTCAGGGGCTTGAGCGAGGTTTCCCGGATCGCTCCGCTGGGTCCGGGGATCGGGCTGCCGTGGGGGTCGTAGGAAGGCCTTTTCAGGAAATTGTCTATCAAGTTCGTCAGGCGCTCCGACAGGGCATGTTCGAGGATCTCCGCCTCGGCGTGGACCTCGCTGATTTCCATCCCCAGCACATCGACCAGAAAGGTCTCGGCCAGGCGATGCCGACGGATCACCCGAACGGCAGCCAGTTTTCCCGACTCACTCAGACGAGCTCCGCGACGGGGGAGATACTCGGCGAGCCCGGCGTCGCCCAGGTGCTTCATCATCGTGGTCACGGTCCCGGACGTGACGTCGAGGGCGGCCGCGATCCGGCCGAAGGGAACCAATTCCGAGGTTCCTCCCAGCCGATGCAGGGCCTTCAGGTAGTCTTCGACGGTTGAGGTCAGCATGACGGGGAGTTTTGTCGCTCTTTGAGTAATCAAAGTCAAGGTGAGCCTTTTATCATGATGAATAAATGATCAAGGTTTGAGTATTAAAGATTTGAAAAAGCCGCTCATTCCGCGTTCGATTTCCACAATTTGAAGCTAGATCGCCCAGATTTTCGGAGCTGAGCAGGAGGCCGCGAGCGTCGCAGGCAGAGGCTGGACGAGTCGCTTTTCCCAGTCGAGCCGCTGAGTCAGGTCGCGAGTCAGAAGAATGGGTTGGGCGGGCTGATCGAACTTGCAGAGCGCGTGATCGGCCTGAAATCGGCCTGGCCGGACGCGATGAATCTCCTCTTAGTGATCGTTGTAAACAGGCAATCAAAACGATCGTTAGGCAAGAATCATCCAAGATTCCAGTTGAATCCCCAAGGGCTCGGGTGCATCGTCCCGCTGTTCAGCAAACGGGGGCGTTCTGGTTTCGACGGGACGTTTGACGCGCTGGTTGCACGTGGAGGTTGATCGGTTGGCCTCTTGAAAAGCCGATCAAAACAAATAAATGCAGACTCCAACGAGCTCGCATTGGCTGCTTAATTGACAGCTACGTCCGACCCCCGATGTCTGCTGAGGGGAAGGGCGACACTTAGCAGGCTGGGTTGAGAGTCGGGTAACCGGGCTCACTTCCGAGATCAAACAGGTTTCTAGGAGATGCAACGCCGCCGATGGGCCTAGTTCTCTGAAACACCAGACCGTCGGCTAAACGTGTAGATGCCAGGGCTGAAGGCGTTTCGGACAGGGGTTCGACTCCCCTCGCCTCCACCATTTGACCCTCAACAGGTAACGCTGTTGAGGGTCTCTTTTTGGCCAGAGCCTGACTAACCGGTCGGTGCGATGCTGCCGAAGCCCTCAGGCGCTGTTTCCGTCGGCCTTGGGCTTGGCGATCTTTGGAGGGCGGGGCGCGGAATCCGGTTTGACGAGTTCGATCTGGTTGAGTGGGATCCAACCGCGGGTCTTGGTGGCGAAGCCGACATAGGCCCAGTCGCCGCGGAGTTTCAGCACCTCACAAAGCGAGCCTTGAGGGGCATCGATGACGTCCGGCGAGGTGCGGGCCGCATCGACGTGCAAGGTGGCCTTTTCCGTGATCACCACAGCCTGCCTTTCCAGTGGTGCGAACAGGGAGTCGTCCGGAAAGTAATGCCAGGCAAGACCCCCGACGGAGGCGAGAAGCGGGGCCAGGATGAATCCGCAGATGGCGGCGACCCGAACGGGAGCACCCTGGCGAGTGGCCGTGAAGATCAGGACCCCAATCCCGGCCATCCATGCTCCGGCCCAGACGAAGCTTTTCCAAGTGTCCAGACGCAGACGGGAAAGCACATACTGGTAGTCCGGCCTGGGAACCGTGATCGCCCCATGCTTGCGTTCCAGGAAACGCAGGTTCTGGCGGGCCTCGATGTGGGAGGAATCGCGGTCGAGGGCGCGACGATAGTAAAGCGCGGCATGGCCGGGCGAGCCGAGGCGATAGCAGGCGTTGCCGATGTTGTAGAGTGTGTCGGCCGTTAGTCGATCGTAGGGGCCGGCTTCCAGCCAGAGCGTGATGGCGCGATCGTAATCGGCGGCATCATAAGCGGCGGTGGCGTTGGACTGAACGGTCGAGGCTGGATCTTCAGCGCGGGAGGCGGTTCCACTTCCCAACCAGAGGGCCAGGGTGAGGAGCAGGGCGGACTTGCGGAGCAGGTTGAGGATTTCACTGCGACGCTGGCGATCAACCTTGGTCTGGGGATGGGGTTCCTGCTTGAAGCAGAGGTCATCGCGCTCCTTGAGAACGGTTTGCAATCCGGGCTCGGTGGCCACCTTGTCGCCCAGCCATTCCTCGATGAAATGTCCGGCCTTTTTCAGGAAAATCGCGTGATCCCGGGTGTCGGCCTTCTCCAGTTGCTTCAGGGCGCTCTGTCGGGCGAGCTTGACCGGATCTTTCTCCAATTTCGGCCGGATGCGCATCCAGAGGGACTTGATGGCGAGAACGAGGGCCAGCAGCCCAGCCACCAGATGAGCGGTCCAGGAGGGCAGGGCGAAGCCGGTGGGCATGACCAGTTGGGCGGGCTGGATCAGTCCGAGGATGTCCGTCATGCGTTCGACCGGGATGCCCGCAGCCGGCGGAGGAGGGGGGACGATGGTCCCGGTTGCGGTGCCGTTGGTGGGCGGAGGCAGAACCTTCAGGGGGATCGGATCGGTCAGAACCGTGAGGTATTTCCCAAGGTCGGGGTCAAAGTAAACCAACCGGAAAGCAGGGATCTCCTTCTTCGGCGACAAGGGCCGCATGAACTGGCGGAAAACCGTCGTCCCATACGCCTGACGACGCTCGTCGCCGCGCTGGTTGGCCGAGGATTCGTAAAGCTTCCAGCCGGTGTCGTCGATCGGCTTCGGAGCCTCGATGGCATCGAGGTTGCCGCTGCCGCTCACTTCGATGTCCACTGAAACCGGGTCGCCCTGCCGCACTTCCGTCTGGCTGGTGCTGGCGATGGCGGTGAAATGCCCCACCGCGTTGGTGAAGCCCTCGGGCGCGTCGTCCGGCAGCTTTCGTGCCGTGAGTTCAAGCTTGGGAATGTTCAGGTTTACGGCCACGTACTCGCGGCGCATGAAACCATCCATCACGAGTTGCTGGGTCACCAGTCGGAGAGTCGCGGGACCGATCCCGACGCTTCCCGATTTGGTTGGGGAAAGGGTGCTTGGATATCCGATCGCGGCATAGGGGCGGCCCAGCAGATTGATCGCGCCGGGGGTGGGATTCGGCTCGAAGCGCCAGCAGGTCACGTTGTCGCGCTCAAATTCTGGAGTCCCCCAGTCCTCGACCGGCTGATCGCTGGGAATGTAAACCTTGATTTCCACCGGCACCGCCTCGTTCTCGTAAGGCTGGTCCTTCATCACCCGGAATGCGGCGGCATAGCGGAACTTGGCTCCGGCAACGGTGGCCTCGGCCCATTTCAGCTCGTCCGGATTGAAAACCACGAACTCTAGAGGCTGGGTCATCACCTTCTCGCCATCAACCACCAGGGTCATTGCGGGGATGACGTGATGGCCGACCTTGTAGCTGGAGACCAAATACTGGAACGCCTGGGCGAAGCGGTTGCCCCGCATCGGCTTGTTGCCAAATCCGGCGGCCTGGATGGTAACTTCCGGCACGCCGGGGGCCCCGGGCATTGTCCCATCCGAGCGTCCGTTGGTGATGAGGATCTCCAGCAAGGCCGTTTCGCCCCGTGCCAGGAACCGGCTCGAAAGCGTGGTCTGCAGCGAAGGCGCAGCGGCGGAAGCCGTGACGAGCAGGAGGAGGAAACCGAGAGGCTTCAGGAGGATGCGTAGGAACATGTGCATGGTTGGGGTCACCAGTCTTTCTCTGGTCGCATGAATTCGTTTCTGCCGGGAGCCAGCGGGCCCTTTTGGACGTCCTGGTTGTCGCCAAGAATGCGGAGCGCGCGCTCCCTCGGAGTTTCGTCAGGCTTCCCCTTGGTCGGCTTTTTGGGTTTCTCGCCCTCCTTGCCTTCGCCTTCCTTGGGATCCTTCTTGTCGCCTCCGGACCCTTCGTCCTTGGGCTCGCCTTCAGAGCCCTTGCCTTGATCCTTCTTGTCGCCCTGATCGCCCTTGTCACCCTCCTTCGGATCGCCCTTTTCCTTGGGGTCGCCTTCACCCTCCTGGTCGGGGCTTCCCTCGCCCTCGCCTTCGCCTTTCTCTGGCTCCTGTGGGATGGCCTGCTGGGCGGCGTTGGACTCCTGCTTGAGCAGCTCCTTGAGTCGAGCGAGATACTTCACGGCCAGGGCCCGGTTCTGGCGTGCATCCTCGTCCGACGGATCCAGCTTCAGGGCGGAGTCGAAATGACGCACCGCATCCACCCAGTTGACGACAAGGTGGTCGAATCGGGTGAACGACTCGGTCTCGCCTGCCTCGGGAGGCTCGCTCTGGATCCATTTCTGCAATTCCTCCCGGACCATCGCGTCAAAAGTCTCCAGATCGGCAGGAGCAGGATCCGGGTAGGGCTCGCCATTGCTCAGGGACTGCCAGCCTTGATGAAACAAGGCATTGCCGAGACCCAGGTGGGCATGACGCTCGACCGCCTGATCGTCGGACAACAAGGCGCCGCTGTAGGCGTCGGTGGCCTTCTTGAAATCCTTGCCCTGATAAGCGGAGGAGGCCTCGCCAAGCCGAAAACGGGCCACATCTTCGGCACGCTTCGCCGACTCTGCCAGATCCTCGAATTCGGTCATGGCCTCAGAGGATCGACCCTCCGCCAAGGCCGCCCTGGCCTCATCCGGAGAAACCCCGCTGGCAACGGGAGCCGAAGTGGCCACCGTCGCCGCGATGGCCGCCCGGGTGGCGATCGGCCGCCAGCGGGTTGCCGCCAGGATCGAGACCAGCAGGCAAAACAGGGCTGGTCCGAGCATCCATTGATAAAACTCCACCACGACCTTCTTCTCCCGCCCCTTGAGTTCGAACTGATCCAGATCCGACATCGCCGAACGCGCCAGCGCCGGAATGTCCACCCCGGAGCCCGCCACGGCGAAGCGGCCTTTGGTTTCCTCGGCGATCGTTTTCAGCACCTCCGGGTGCAGACGGCTGATGATGGGCTGCCCCTCCTTGTCGCGGAACTTGTTGTCTGGGAATTCCTCGTGCGGCACGAAATCCCCCTCCTCAGTGCCCACTCCGACCGTAAAAATGTAAACGCCGGACTGCTCCGCCTCACGCAGCACCTCGTCGAGCCTGCCGTCGTGCTTCTCACCGTCGCTGATCAGCACCAGGGCATTGTTGCGGATGCCGGTCTTCTTCAGCGTCTCGATTGAAAGCTTCAGCGCAGACACAATGTCCGAACCTCCGCTCGGAATCCACGTTTCATCGAGCTGTTCGACGGTCTCCCGCACCGCGCCGTGGTCGATCGTCAGCGGCGCGAACAGATACGGATTCCCCGCAAAACCGATCAGGCCCATGCGGTCGTTCGGCATCGCGTCCATCATTTCGTAGATCAGGACCTTCGCCTGGGCGAGGCGGTCGGGCTTGACGTCCGCCACCCGCATGCTGCGCGAGAGATCGAGGGCGAAGAGGACATTGCGGCCCATGATCTTTTCCGACGAGGTGCCCGCATCGCCACGCGGACCGGCCATGGCAATGATCAACAGCGCCAGGGAAATCAGCAGGAAGACCAGGGAAAGCCAGTGGGGCAGGGCGGAAGTCCGCTGAAGCAGCGCGCCACGCAGTCGATCCGCCACGAAGACCTTCCAGCGCTTTCCCCGCAGATGGGCGATCAGGATCGTGACCGCGCCGAAAATCGGAACGAGCACCAACAGGAACAGCCAGATGGGATGGGCAAAGGACATGTCAGGCGGTGATGGGCGGGTTCAAGACCTGGAGGATGGCCGCGAGGAGGGCGAAAAACAGGGACACGCCGAGAAACCAGGCATAAAGCTCGGTATCCTCGATCACGGTGAGCGACTTGGCATCGGTTTTCTCCAGGCGATCGATGGTCTGGAAATTGTCCTTCAACTGCTCCAGGCTCTGCGCCCAGAAATGCTCGGCTCCTGTCAGGTCGGCGATCTTCTTCAGTGTCGGCAAATCGAACTCCTGGCGGGGGAAGCGCTGGACGTTTCCCTTGACGCGGCCCTCGGTGGTGCCGATCGCCACCGTGTAGATCTTGATGCCGAGCTCCTTGGCGTTTTCCGCGGCTTCGACCGGGGAAATCTTGCCGGAGTTGCTGGCACCGTCGGTGATCAGCACGATGATCTTGCTCTTTGATTCCCGCGAATCCAGCCGCAGGGCGGACGCCGCCAGAGCCGAGCCGATCGCCGTGCCCTGTTCCTTCACGGTCACTCCCAGCTTCACTTCCTCCAGGCCCTTGAGCAGCCATTGATGATCGAGCGTGATCGGGCTGACCTTGTAGGGCTTTCCGGCAAAAATCACCAGGCCGATCCGGTCGTCCGGCCGACGATCGATGAAATCCTTCACCACCTCCTTGGCCGCATCGAACCGCTGCAAGTCAAAGCCGTCCCGCTTGAAATCATCGATCTCCATCGAAAGCGAAACGTCGAAGGCCACCACGATGTCGATTCCGCTGGCGCTGCGGCTTTGATACTCGTTGCGCCAAACCGGTCGGGCGAGGGCCCAGATGGCGATGAACAGGGACAGCCAGGCCAGGGGCAGCCCGAGATTCCAGGCTCCTTGCCGCGAGCGTTTTCCGAGGCTCAGCAGCACCGGCACATTCGGAAAGGTGACGGCAGCCGCCGCGCCGCGACCGCGACGCAGGATCAGCAGCAGGAAAGCCGGGATCAGCAGCAGCAGCCACGCCGGATGGGCAAGTCGGAAATGTTCGAACAGCTCGCTCATGCAAAGGCGCGGTGCAGGGTTTCCAGCAGCGCACGGCTGGACTCGAAAATGGGCGCGCTGTCCGCAGCCCGGATATCCTTGGAATACTTGAGCGCCGCCAGGCGATCAAACTGCACCCGCGCCGCCTCGCGGGCCTCCTCGGCCAGCGATTTCAACGAATCCCGGCGGGCGATGAATTCCTCGTGCGTCTCAAACAGCGCCGGATCGCCGGACACCGTGGCGAGGTAGCGGCGGAGAATCATTGAGGCCAAGGTCGCGGCCTCGCGTCCGTCGCTGGAAGGTGCCTCGTTGATCGAACGAAGGGCCGCCTCGTAAGCTTGTCGGCGGAGGGTGAGGGGATCGATCGGTCCCTTCTTCCGGGTCAATTTCACGACCACGATCAGCAGCATCAGCACGCCGACCACGATCATGGCCGTGGCCCACCAAGGGAAAACCGACTTTGGCAACAAGGCGTCGGGCGAAGGCGGTGGCTTCAGGGCCAGCGATGACGGTTCGGATTCCATCGGTCAGGCGCCACGTTTGCGCTTCCGGCGGCGCAGCAGTTGGTGAAGGTGGGGAAGGGGATCAGACTGGGTGTTGAGCTCGGCGGCGTCCACCCCGTGCTTTTTGAAAAGCCCGCGTGCCAGCTCGTTGCGCCACGCGGAGTGCTTCGCATAGGCCTCACGCAGCGTCCTGCTGTTGGTGTTGACCTGGATGCTGTTGCCGGTTTCCGGATCGATCATCACCACGCGACCCGCCCTCGGCAGTTCGGCTTCCAGAGGGTCGGACACACGCAGGGCCACGGTCTCATGCTTGCGGGAAAGCTTGCCCAGCGGCTTGTCGAGTGGATCGCTCTGGAAATCCGAGATCATGAACACCAGCGATTTCCGACGCAGCGTCTTCACCAGGAAATCACAGGCCGACTCCACCGAGGTGCCGGACCGCAGCGGGCGGGCCACCAGGATTTCGCGGATCATCCGCAGCAGGTGCCTCGAACCCTTGGCCGGAGGCACGAAAAGGATCGGCTCGCCGGCAAAGATCAGCAGGCCGACCTTGTCGCCGTTTCCGATGGCGCTGAAGCCCAGCACCGCCGCCGCTTCCGCCGCGATCTCGCGCTTGCTCGTCGAGACGCTGCCGTAGTCGGCCGAGCCGGAAACATCCACCGCCAGCACCACCGACATCTCTCGCTCCTCGCGGAACTTGCGGATGAAGGGCATGCCCATCCGCGCGGTGACATTCCAGTCGATGAAACGCACCTCGTCGCCGTGCTGGTATTCCCGGAAATCATCGAAATCCAGACCCTGCCCCTTGAACGACGAAAGATACTCGCCGGAAAACGACTCACGCACCAGCCGACGAGCCTTCAGCTCGAGCTTCCGCACGCGCTTCATCATCTCCTCGATCTGTTCCTCCGTCAGCATTCCGTCTCTTCTCTTGAGTCTTGCGTCTTCGAGTCTTGCGTCTGTTAGGGAACGGGGACCTTCGCCAGAATGCGATCGATGATCTGATCCGTGGTCATTTCCTCCGCCTCAGCCTCATAGGTGAGCAGGATGCGGTGACGGAGAACGTCGTGAGCCATGTCCTTCACGTCCTGCGGCGTCACGAAAGCCCGGCCGTTGGTGAACGCACGGGCTCGGGCACTCAGCGCGAGGTTGATCGTGCCACGAGGCGAGGCACCGGCGCGGACCAGATTTTTCAAGGGCGCATCCACCTTCACCGGGAATCGGGTGGCGTGGATGATCTGCACGATGTATTCGCGGACCGACGGGTCGATGTAGACGCTGTTGACGAGATTCCGGGAAACGGCGACCTGCTCCGGCGTCGCCACGGTCTTCGTCTGATAGGAAGGCGCGGAGGTCGCCATGCGGTCGAGAATCGTCAGCTCCTCGTCCTTCGTCGGGTAGCCCACGGTCACCTTGAGCAGGAAACGGTCGAGCTGCGCCTCGGGAAGCTGGTAGGTGCCCTCCTGGTCGATCGGGTTCTGCGTGGCCAGCACCAGGAACGGGTCCGGCAGCTTGTAGGTGCGGTCGCCGAGGGTCACCTGGCGCTCCTGCATCGCCTCCAGCAGGGCCGACTGCACCTTCGCGGGCGAGCGGTTGATTTCGTCGGCCAGGATGAGGTTGTTGAAAATCGGTCCCAGCTTCGGCGCGAACGAGGCCTCCTGAGGATTGTAGACCATCGTGCCAAGCAAATCAGCAGGTAGCAGGTCCGGTGTGAACTGGAAGCGGGCGAAGCTGGTTTGCAAGGAGCCCGACAGCGCCTTGACCGCCAGCGTCTTGGCCAGTCCGGGAACGCCTTCGAGGAGGATGTGGCCGTTGCAGAGCAGTCCGATCAGCAGCCGATCCACCAGCCCCTCCTGGCCCACGAGCACCTGGCCCATTTCCCTCTTCACGTCGTGAAGCCACCCGCTCGTCGCGGCGATCTGTTCCTGCAATTCTTCGGTCGTCATCGGATGTAGTTGCTGATGCTGGCACGCGATCCTGCATGCGCAAACGGGAAAGCCTCAAGATTTTCCCACCAGTGAAACGCCTGCCGACCCCGCTCTCGTCTTGAAAAGACGAGGTCAGGACAGACATCGCCCCCGAGACCACTGGAACGGAACGGCCA
>JAIYDT010000321.1 GCA_027487355.1 Verrucomicrobiaceae bacterium | reverse complement strand
GCCGGGACGAAATCCTCACCGAACTCCTGCGACCAGGCGGCGAGCAATTCCTCGCCTTCCTCCTCGATCGCCCGGTTCGAATCGCCGCGCGCGCTGAGTTCGTCCACGACGGGCCGCAGGGTGGGATCCGCGAGTGCGCGGGAACGCATGACTCCCACTCGCCCATCGTCACGAGCACCCGACGTTCAGGGAATGCGGCAACTCGAGACGATCCGTAGCAGGCTCGGAGTTCGGGACTCGGATTCGCATCTGAAAGCGGTGTGGCGTTTCACTTCCCGCCGCACTCCAAGGAGCCTCGCGAGATGGGGGGAGGTCTTCGATGGGCTGTTCGCCTTTTTTTCAGACGTTGGATCATGTCTGAAACACCGCACCAGGCGTGAACCAAGACAATAAGGCCTGAAAATGCGGCTGCGACGATTAGGCCGGCACTCCTGTGTGGAGTTCGAGAAAGCAAAGCAATATCTGGTGATGAGGGCTTGTAGTATGCCCTCCAAGGCTCGCCTATGGCGGACGGAGGCAGTCCCCCTGAAGCCCTCGTTCTGTAGACATTTCCTTCTACGGAATATTGGAATTCAACGAACCGAGAGTCCACTGTAGTCGAACTCATGCCGTATCTGCTCTGCGTTGGGATCGTAGACATACTGCCTCCGCCTCCCACGATTTCGGCGTTCACTGACGGCCACGAATCAATGCCACGATACTTGAGATATTCACGCAGACAATCCCCTCCTGTAACGACGAAGACCGCATACACTAGGAGTGAAATTGAGCTCCTGATCATTGGCGCGTATTCCTTTGGCACAACGTTGAAGTCCACACATCCGCTACCGGGAGCGAGGCTTCGACTCAGGTTGAGGGTTGTAGTTACGCGGGATAATCAAAGTCGGATCGAGTAGCGGATTGTGGTGTGACGCCTTGTTCGGCTTGTTGGGGTCGATATTGCTGTCAACGTCTGAAAGTAATATCAAGGCTTCCAGCCTCTTCTCGATGCTCCGAGTATAATTCCATAGAAACAGAGCGATTGCGGCAGGTAAAATCCAAGGCCACTTGGAAGTGTAACTATTTGTCCCGACGATAAAAATCAAAATCAAAAAGGTCATCCAATCCAGATGGAACCAAGTAGATCGCTTTTTGAGATGCTTTATGGCGGTTATCCGTTCGGACCTCAAACCCTCCTCAATCGACTCACTGAAGCTTGGCAGGTCCGAATTCAGATTGATGGGCTTTTTGATTTTCTTTTCAAGGTGCATATGAATTTCCGCCGAACAGGTTTTGTTAGTAGGATCTAGAGACTTGATATCCAGTGAATCCTACCCTAGTCCAATGTGGCTAAAATCCCTGATTTGACAACGATTTTCTTGGGTCAACGGGTTGATGTCGGGGCCTTTGAGAGGTGGGCGGTCGCGTCGTTCTGCCGGGGCTGATATCAGGAAGAATGCGGAGATCGGAGATCGGGATCTCTTCCTGATCTCTGATCTCTTACCCCTACCCCCCCCGGCCACTGGCCACTCTCTTCGAGGAATAGCCCTCTGGAGGGAGGGACTACGAACGTTGAAGAGAGAGAAGAGGGATTTACGATTGAGGATTGTTGATTTTGGATTTGGGATTTGGGGAAGAGTGTTCCCTTTTTGGGGTGGAGATGGGTCTCGGGCGAACTGAAGTTCGCGGTCCGTTCCAAGGGGCTGCTCGATCACTTCGACTGGTGCGTCCGGAGAGGCCAGGTCCCTGCCTTCCTCACCCGTCACTGAGACGATAGCCGATGGCTCTGACGGTTTGGATGATGGCGGGGTGGGAGGGGTCCTTTTCGATCTTTTTGCGCAGCAACAGGATGTGTTGATCGAGGGTGCGGGAGTCCGGAAAGTAATCGAGGCCCCAGCAGGTATCGAGGAAGGCATCGCGCGAGACCGGCTCGCCGCGATGGGTGTGGAGGAGGTGCAGCATCGAGACCTCGCGCGGGGTCAGGTCGATGCTCCTGCCATCGCGCTCGGCGATGAGGCTCCGGGGGCGGACTGTTAGATCGTGAAGCGTGAAGCTGTCGCCCGCCTCCCGAGGGGCATTGCGCCGCAGCGCAGCGCGGATGCGGGCCATCACCTCGCGGCGGGTAAAGGGCTTGCGGATGAAATCATCGGCCCCGAGATCCAGCCCGACGACGACATCGATCTCCTGGTTCTTGGCGGAAAGAAAGAGGATCGGCACCGTCTGATCGCTGGCCCGGACGCGACGGCAAACCTCATAGCCATCGACCTGCGGCATCATGATGTCGAGGCAGAGCAGATCGGGTTTTCCGCTGCGCCAGAGTTCCACCGCCTCGCGGCCGTCGGTCGCCCGCAGGACGGTGAAGCCCTCGCTTTCCACGCAGGTGGCGAGGGCGTCGAGCGTGAGCGGATCGTCTTCGGCGATGAGGATTTTCATGACGCTTCGGGTTCGGAAATCGGATCGGCGGCCGGTGGTGCGGGGATGCGGAGCTGGAAGCGCGCGCCGACGTCACTGTCCAACAATTCAAGTTCGCCGCCCATGCGTCGGGCCAGATCGCGACCGATGGAGAGACCGAGGCCTGTGCCGCTGGCACCCTCGTTGGTGGCTTGGAGGACACGTTCGAAGGGAGTGAACACCCGCTGGCGGTGGGACGCGGGGATGCCATCGCCGCGATCGCTCACTTCCAGGATCAGGAAGCCGTCCTCGATCCTGCTCGCCAGCCCCAGCCAGTTTCCTCCGGCGGCATATTTCTCGACGTTGGAGAGAAGGTTGCCGGTGATCTGGCTGAGGGCATCGGGATCGAGACGCACTGCTTGCGCGGCGGCCAGTTCGGATTCGATGCGGATGCCGCGCCGTTCCAGGGCGGGTCGAAAGCTTTCGACGACCTGTTGGAGGATCTGATCGGGGATGCAGGCGGCGGGCTTCAGCTCCAGGCTGTCCCTTTCACGGCGGGAAAAGGTGAGCACATTCGCGACGAGTCGGGAAAGGCGTCCGATCTCCTCGGCGACAAGCCCGAGGCGACGCTGGGCTTCGGACGGTCGGCTGGTGAGGACCTCGGCGGCGAGGTCGAGATTGAGGGAAAGATTGGTGAGCGGGGCTCCGAATTCATGGGAGACGCGGTTGACGAAGGAGACGCGTTCGGCTGCGAGCTTCAGGGCGTTCTTCTGTTGGAGCATGAGGACCACACCGGAAGCGAGGAGGATGACCGCCAGGGTGCTGGCCAGGATGAGTGCTGCGGAATCGTGTGTGCGAGCGACCTCGAGTCCGTCCCAGGAGCGGATCTGCCAGTTTCCAAAAAGCGAGCGGATCGGGATGATGGAGGCTGCGGGTCCGTGGCGTTCGGGTCCCAGAGAGACCAGTGTGCTGCCATCCGGCCCCTCGATGAGCAGGCGCTCGCCCGCCTCGCGCATGGGAGTCAGAGGTGTCTCCAACCAGTGCGAGAGATAACTGGCCGTGCGCTCATGAAACTGCGAGCGGCTGACCAGGATCACAACCATGACTCCGGGTTCCGGCAAACGGCGATAGGCCATGAGATCCGGATGGTAGGTGGGCAGCCACTTTTCATCCCAGTAGTCCGGATACTCCAGAAACACAGCGTCCATGATGAGCGCCTGGTTCGGATCGAGTGGACGCCTGCCGTTGGAAAGCTCGACTTCGGGGAGCCGCGGCCCGTTCAGGTCCGGTTGGATCCTGAGGTCCTTGATTTCCTTTCCATCCTTGCGGAAAACGCGGAGCAGGCGCACCCCTTGGAGTCCCTCCGCCTGGACCCTGAGTTCATCCGGCTTTCCAGAAACAGATGCTTTCGCCAAATGCTCAAGGTGGGTGGCATAGAGTTCGTCGAGCCTGGCAAGCTCCGCCCGGAAGGCCGCATCGAGGTCGAGCAGGCGGCTGCGGTCCGCCGGGGTACGGGTCTCGGTCTCGCGTCGCGCCACGCGTTCACCGCCGACCATCACGAGGACGGCGGCGGCGAGCATGGGAACGAGGCTGACGAGGGCGGGCCGCATTTACTTCGCGATCTTCACCGTCACGAAACCAAACCACACGCGGTTTGCCGAGTCCTCTTCCTGCTCCGAACCGGGAGGCCTGCTCAGGGTGCCAAGCAGATAGGGTTCGCCAATCTTCACCTTGGCTGCGGTGTTGATGCGCTGGCTTTCAAAGATCGGCATTTCCGTGGTGCTGAATTCCTGACCCGCCGTGCTCTGACCGACCAGCGTGACATGATCTGGAACGAGGCGGAGATCGACCTCCTTGCCATCATCGGAGAGGGTGGGTTCGATCTCCAGGGTGAAGCCCGTGTTGCGTGTTTCGAAAGCGGAAGGCATGGCAGGGGTCCTCGCAATGGCCACGGGACCTGGCATCGGCTGGGGCTTGGCCGGGACCTCATTGCCTTCCTTGTCCGTTTCTGGGACGCCGGTGGTCACCGCGTTGGAAATCTGCGGGGATTCAAACTCCGTCGGATAGATCTGCTCGGTGATGTTCTCGACGGTGGCCTTCTGACCGGAGATGGTCCGCAGCAGGGAAAAGGTTTCCTGGCGAACGGCGTCCTTACCGACTGCTGCAACGAGCTTGGCATACAACGCGGCGTCTGAGAGCTGTTCGCGCTGCATGGCGGCCGCCATCGCGAGAGGCAGCGAGAAGTCTTCATAGCAGACGGAGATATTGCTTGAGTCGGACGGTGCCTCCTTCGCGGCAGGCTCCGCCTGGTTCTTGGCATACGGATCCGCAGGTGCTTCCTGAGCTCCGAGTGAGGCGATGGCGAGGGTGGTGATGAGGAGTGTGTGGATTTTCATGACGCCCACATCGTAACGGTTCACCTTCCCGGAAGTGTCAAAAGCCTGTCAAAACTCGCAGCAAGGTTCGGTCCCGGCAATCGAGTGCTTTTCGATCGATCATTCTCAGCAGCTAGGCTGTCGTTGAAGCAGTCGCAGGCCTGAGAGGAAAATCCTCTCCGGGAGCTGAGCCTCTAACCTCTAACCCCTACCACCCTCCACCGAGCGCGGTGACGAGCCTGACGGTGGCGGTGAGACGGCGGGCCTGGACATCGAGGGCGTTGCGCTCGGCGTTGAGGGCCTGGGCCTGGGCAACGGCGAGGTTGAGGAAGTTCGTGGTGCCGGCCTTGTACTCGTTGAGGGCGATGCGCTCGCTTTCGCGCGCGGCCTTGACGGCGGCCTGCTGGGTCTGCGCTTCGGCGGCGAGGATGCGGAGGGTGGAAAGGGCGTCCTCGGTTTCCTGAAAGGCTGTTAGAGCGGTCTGTCGGTACTCGGCCACGGTGCGATCGTAGGCGGCATCCGCCCGGGCCTTTTCTGTGATCCGCTGGCCGCCGTCGAGCAGAGGTGCGGCAAGCTCGGGGCCAAGCGACCAGATCCGGGTCGGTGTGGGGAGCAGGTTCGCCGCGCCACGCCAGCCGGTGCTGGCATCCAGACTCAGGGCCGGGAAAAAGGCGGCCTTGGCAGCTCCGATGCGTTCGTTGGCTGCGGCGACGCGTCGCTCGGCTGCGGCGATGTCCGGGCGGCGTTCGAGGAGTTGGGACGGCGTGGAATTCGGGATCGAAGGCACCTTGGCGGCAAGCGATCCGCGAGGCATGGAGAACGAGGACGGGGACTGTCCGACGAGAACGGCGATCGCGTGATCGAAGGTGGCGCGCTGCACGCCGGTCTCGATGGCGGCGGATTTCGTGGAAGCAAGCTGGGCCTCGGCCTGGGCAACATCGCCACGCGAGGCAACTCCCTGGGCATAGCGGTTGCGGGACACATCGAGGGACTTTTCATAACTGGCGATCTGGCGGTCCAGGAGATCGCGCTGGGCATCGACGGCGCGGAGGGAGAAGTAGGCCTGGGCGGCCTGGGACTGAAGGCTAAGGCGGGTGGACTCGACATCAGAGGCTGCGGCTTCCGCCCCTGCGGTGGCGACGCGGGCGTTGCGGCGCAAGCGGCCCCAGAGGTCGAGTTCCCAGGACGAATTGAGCCCCTCCGCCGTGACATAACCATCCGACCCGGTGGAACGGATACTTGATGCAACTCCGGCGAGATTGGGGAGAAAGGAGAGCTTTGCGCCCTTGACGAGGGCGGCGGCTTCACGCGAGCGGGCCTCGGCCACGGCGAGGGAGGCATTGGAGGCGCTCACCCGTTTCATCAGGGAGGAAAGCTCGCCATCGCCGAACACGCGCCACCATTCGCCGCGGGCGAGATGGTCGGAGGGTCGCGCGGCTCTCCAGATCCCGCTTTCCTTGAAGTTCGCCGGAACGTCGAGGTCGGGGGATTGCTTCGGCGCGACGAGCGAGCAGCCGGTGAGGAAGAGGGCGAGGAAGGGAAGCGATTTCACAGACGTCGAGAGAAGAGTTTTTCAACCACGGATGAACAGGATGAACACGGATGGAAGAAGGAGATGGGTTTATGAAACCTCGGCGGTGGTTTCCAAAGTTGGAATTGGCGTGGCCTTCCTTTGCGTTTTCAAAAACCGATGCCGGAGGTTGTCGAGGAAGAGATAGACGACGGGGGTGGTGTAGAGGGTGAGGAGCTGGCTGAGGATGAGGCCGCCGACGATGGAGACGCCGAGGGGTCGGCGCAGTTCGGAG
>JAIYDT010000507.1 GCA_027487355.1 Verrucomicrobiaceae bacterium | reverse complement strand
TCGTCACCGTCTCCGAGCGTCTCCGCTCCGTCCTCATGGGGAAATCTCAGCGTCACCAACGCGATCGTTCCGAAGGGAAAGCATGGCCGCTGGAAGACGAGGTCGATGTCGCCTCGCTACATCACGATCCATGCCACGGAGAATTTCTCCGCCGCTGGAAATGCCCGCGCCCATGCGAACATGCTGCTCAGCGGTTCGCTCAAGGGTCCGCACAACTCGCTCGGCTACATCATCTGGCATTTCACCGTCGATGACCACTCGATCTACCAGTCGCTGCCCTGCAACGAGCAGGGCCAGCACGCCGACTACGATGGCGAGGGCAACCGCACTTCGATCGGCATCGAGATGTGTGAGAACGCCGGTAACTCCCGCAAGGTCACGCTCGACCGCACCGCGAGGTTCACCGCACTGTTGATGAAGCAATACGGCATCCCGATCTCCAACATCGTGCCCCACCAGCACTGGCGGATGATCCGCTACGACGACAAGCGCGACCTCGGCCACAAGACCTGCCCGCATTTCCTCGTCAAGGGCGGTGAAAGTGATCCGAACTGGCAGGCCTTCCTCGCGAAGGTTTCACGCTATCGCTCGCAGCTCTGAATCAACTCCAGGTCTCGATGCTCAGGCCTTTCACTCGCGAAAACTCCCGGACATTTCCGGTCACGAGTTTGAGGCCGTGCTCCAGGGCATGTCCGGCGATCAAGGTATCGAGTGGTCCTATCGGCTCGCCCGCAGTCGCCAGATCCTGACGGACTTGAGAGGAGAACCCGGCGGAGACCTGGGTGAATGGAAGCAGGGTCAGCGGCGCAATGAAGTCCTCAAGGGCTTTCAGGTGGCGCTTCACAGCCGACGAGTGCAGGGCCCCATAGAGCAATTCATGATGGCTGATCACCGAGAGAAAAATCGCTCCCGGTCCATGCTTCAGGAAACGGTCCGTCACTCCCGGATGTCCCTTCATGAAACGGATGCAGGTATCGGTATCGAGCAGAAACATCAGAGCTCGATCTCACGATGCTCTCCCTGGGCTGGTCGCTCGAAACTTTCATCGATGCGGCCCTTGGCAAACGATTCGAGATAGCCCTCCGGCCAACCGTCTTCATCCGGCAAAGGAGTCAACACGAGGGACGATCCCCTGCGCTCAATTTCGATGCGCTTGGCATTGAAACGAAATTCCTTGGGGATCCGGACAGCCTGAGAGCCGCCAGAGACAAAAACGGTCGTCTTCACATGGATATATGTATATCCATTTTGAGTCTCATCAAGACGAAATCCCTCCCAATTCCCGCAGCCTCACCCGGATCCTCTCCACCACGAAGGCGATTTCCTCGTCGGAGATCCCGAGTGGCGGAGTCAGCGCCAGCACATGGCCCTCCGGCGCATCCGGGAGCACGAGGATGCCATCCTTCAAAAGGCCTTTCACCAGTTCGATGCAGACGTCCCCGGCATGTCGTCCGTCCGGGTGGCGGAGTTCAAGGGCCTGCATGAACCCGACGCCTCGCCATTCGGCCACAAATGGTTCGTCGCAGAGTTCCCGAAAAGCAGCCCCCATGTCATTGCCTCGATCCCAGGCAAGGCAGGTCGTCGCAGGATCGGCGTGAGTTTCCAGCGAGGCGATCGCCATCGCGCAGCCCAGTGGGTTTCCGAGGAACGTGCTCGTATGCAGGGCCTCGCCGTGGGTTTCTGGCCAGGCATCCATGATCGAGGCCTTGCCCACACAGGCAGAAATCGGAAAGCCGCCACTCAGGGATTTCCCGAGGCAGATCAGGTCAGGCACTGCGGGTGACCAATCGCAACCGAAGAGTTTCCCGGTGCGATTCAGACCGGTGTAGATCTCGTCGAAAATCAGGACCACCGCATGCTCGTCACACCAGGATCGCAGTTCGCGCAGAAGATCCGGCGGGGGAATCACGATGCCACCCCGTCCCTGCATGGGTTCCACCAGCACCGCTCCGATGTCCTTCGGATTAACCTTGTCCAAGGCTCTCCGGAAATTTCTCCAAATCTCCTCGTCGATGTCCTGTTGTGGAAACGGCAACCGCGTGGTGACCTGCGAAAGCTGCTTCTCGAACGGCGCGCGGAACCACTCGATCCCAGCCCCTAACAGCGCCCCGTAGCCGAGTCCGTGATAGGCCCCCTCGAACGAAAGAATGCCGCTTCGGCCGGTGACCATCACGGCGGTTTTCAAGGCAGCCTCGACCGCTTCGAAGCCGGAGTTTCCCAACAGCGTCTTGCCCTTTTCACCGGTCCATCTCTCGAAGGTGATCGCGCTCAATCGCTCGCAGAGCTCCACTTTCAGACGTGCCGGATGGACGTCGCCCATCGCATGGACGAGCTGCCCTGCCTGCTCCGCCGCCGCCTTCGCGGAAAAGCCGTGACCAAGCGTGGCAACCCCAAAGGCGCTGGTGAAATCGAGCAGTCGGTTGCCGTCCGCATCCCAGACATTCACGCCCTCCGCCCGTTCCCAGAACACCGGCCAATCCGGCGACAAGTAGGTGGTGTTGCGACACTCCACCTCCTTCAATCGCGCGGCAAGTCGCAGCGATTCAGGACCCGGAATGGAGGTGAGGACTTCTGGAAGCACGAAGAGAGGTAAGCACGAAACTCGAAATCAGAAATTCGAAACGAAGAGTCTTCCCTGAACACTTCCAACTGAACACTGAAAACTCTCTAGATCATCTTCACGACCGCATACGCAGCCGAGCCGACCATGGCGAGCATGGCCAGGGTGCCGACGACCTTGTCGGTGATCGTGGTGAGCGGTCGATGGGCGGATGACGATGCCGGGAAAACGATGGCCGCGTAGGCCATC
>JAIYDT010000168.1 GCA_027487355.1 Verrucomicrobiaceae bacterium | reverse complement strand
GGCAAGCCGCAGGTCACCGCTTCTGAACTCAAGAAACCCTGACGCGTTTCCTCCCGAACTCATTTCACGATGTCCCAAGACACTTCCAACAGCCCGGAAAAGGACGCAATTGTGCGTGCCTCGATCGACCGCTCGCTGCGCCATCCGGTGATGTTCTTCTTCACCAGCGGCGCCGCCTGGCTCGCGGTTTCCATCGTGCTGGGAATCATTTCCTCGGCCAAGAACCACAGTCCCGACTTTCTGTCCGGCTGCGCGTGGTTGACCTATGGTCGGGTGTTTCCTGCCCACGTCAATGCGCTGATCTACGGATGGGGTGCCCAAGCCGCTTTTGGAGTCATCATCTGGCTGATGTCCCGCCTTTCCCGTCAGGAATGCCGGGCTGCCGGAACGATCCTGACTGCGGGTCACATCTGGAATCTCGGTGTCTCGCTCGGCATTCTGGGCATTCTCTCCGGTCATGGCACCGGTATGCCATGGATGGAGTTTCCCTTCTTCGCGTGGCCGGTCCTGCTGATCAGCTACACGACCATCATGATCTGGTCGTTGGTGCAGTTCCGCGTGCGGCCCAGCGGCCACACTTATATTTCCCAGTGGTTCCTGGTGGCCTCGGTGATCTGGTTCCCATGGGTCTACCTCACGGCCAACGTCCTCCTTCATTGCATGAGCGGACACCCGGTGATGGCTGCAGGCATCAACGCCTGGTTCAGGTCCGCCATCCTGCTGCTCTTCTTCCTTCCGGTTGGCATCGGAACCGCTTTCTATCTCGTTCCGAAAGTTACCGGCAAGCCGATCTACAGCTACACGCTCGCCCAAATCGGATTCTGGTCGCTGGCGATCATCGCCCCATGGGCCGGGATGCAGAAACTCATCGGAGCTCCCATTCCTTACTTCCTTCCCTACCTCGGTGCCGCCGCCACCGTGCTGATCGCCATCCCGGCCTTCACCGTGGCCGCCAACCTGATCGCCACGGCCTTGAGTTCCGGTGAAACGGTGTCGCACAGCCCGACCCTCCGCTTCACGCTCGCCGGGCTCATCTGTCTCGCCCTGTTCGGCGGCGCGGCGGTGTTTCTCAATCTCCCGAACAGCACGCTCCCGCTGACCCAGTTCAGTCTTTCGGGCTACGGCTTCGATATTCTCGGCCTCTACGGCTTTTTCAGCCTGGTGATGTTTGGGGCGATTTACTTCATCGTGCCGCGGATTACCCGTCGCGAGTGGCTTTCCCGCCGTCTGATCAAGATGCATTTCTTCCTTTCCGTTTACGGAGTGGTCACCGTGGCACTGGTTGCCCTGTTCGGTGGCCTCCAGCAGGGGATCGGTCAGGAGCAGTTCGACCAAGGCTGGGACAACGCGGCCGCCCGTGCTACCCCCTATGCGATCGCGACGACGCTTGCTTGGTGTTTCATCCTTTTCTCCAACGTCTTCTTCTTCATGCACCTGACCTTGATGTGGCTTCGTCTCGGTCGCCGCTCCTCCCATCCGACTCTCCTGGTTGACTCGCATCACGGCAGTCCGCACGGCCCGGAAGGGGACATCGACAACGCCGGTCCCGGAACCGCAGCCGCCTCCGCCCACTGATTTCCGTTTCGGATTCCACAACCTGAATTTCGAAATTTCCACTCCATGAGCTTCCGCAATTTCCTTCTGGGCATCTTCGCCAGCTTCTCCCTCGCTTGGGGAATGGTGGTTGTTTACCCGTTCTTCAAGATGCGCGCCCTCGAGCCGATCGTCCTTACCGAGGCGACCGACGGCAAGGATGGCCTTTATTTCCCGAAGCGTGCCGGGCGCGTGGCGAATGGAGCCGCAGTCTATGCCGCGAATGGCTGCTACCTCTGCCACACCCAAGTCATCCGTCCGACCTATGCGGGCAATGATCTTTATCGCGAGGATTGGGCCGGTCTGAAGGACAACGGCGAAGGCCTCGACACCCGTCGCGAGACGAACGCCTACGATTTCGAAGGTGAGAAATTTGCCCAGATCGGTGTCAGCCGTCTGGGCCCCGATCTTTCCAATCTTGGACGTCGCGTTGAGGCAGTTTATGCGAAGGGCAGCAGCCCTGAAGCCTGGCTCTACAAGCATCTCTACAGCCCGCGTGGTCCGGTGGAGCGTCGCAAGTCGGACTGCCCGGACTTCCGTTTCCTGTTCGAGGAGCGCGAGATCAAGGGCAACCCCTCGTCCGATGCGCTGCCATTCGACGTGGCTGAGGGCAAGGAGATCGTCCCGAACTCCGATGCCAAGGCGCTCGTCTCCTACCTGCTCTCCCTGAAGAAGGACGATGCGGTCCCCGCAGCCTTGAATTTCGCGCCTGCTAAAAAGAAGGCCGACGGTTGAAACTCTCCAACACGCTACTTTAGTCCGACATGTCCGACCCAATTCAGAAGCCCGATCTTGATGACTCGATCAATGTGACCGAGACACACGGTCGCATCGCCCGCCAGGTGGCGGCGGCGGCGCGTGAGAATAAGCTTGGAGAAAATGGCACCCAGCCGGTTTCACTCTGGCTCTTCCTGGCCTTGGCAGTGGTGTTGATCATCGCCGGTGGCGTCCTCGGAAGCGGCGGCAGCCTCTTCGCCTATGGAACCAGTTTCCGCGATGGCTATGTCCGCAAGCCGGCGCCGGGTGACGATGACAAAGGCCCACAGGCCAAGCCAGCTATCATTGCCTATTCCGCCAGGGGATCAAAAATCTACTCCGCCAAGTGCGGCGGTTGCCACGGTCCGGGTGGCCAGGGTGACGGAGCCAACTATCCTTCGCTTGCAGGCTCCGCCTGGGTCAAGGGTGAGACCGAGCGCTTTGCGATGATCGTTCTGAACGGCCTGCAAGGCCCGACCAGCACGGGCAAGGCCTACGGTGCTGCCGGGATGCCGGCTCAGGGTGGCGGAATGAGCCCTGAAGACCTTGCGGGAGTGATGACCTTTCTCCGCAATGGCTTTGGAAACACGGTCGGCGACATTGTGACCGTGGACATGGCGAAGGCTGCCATGGAGATTTCCGAGAAGCGTGCGAAGACCGGTCAACAGGTCGACGCCGTCGAACTCGAAGCCGATCACAAGAAAAACCTTCCGGGCGACCCGCTCGATCCGAACATCCTCGTCGATCCGGTCACCCTCGCCCCGGCTGCGGCCAAGTAAGGAACCACCAAACTTTTGCCACCTCGCATGAGCGCTCACGCCCACACCGATCACGCCCACGACGATCATCATCACGATGATCACCACCACAATCCGGGCTTCATCCAGAAGTATATCTTCTCGACCGACCACAAGATGATCGGTCTCCAGTATGGAATCACTGCCGGTCTGTTCCTGCTCTTCGGATTCTACCTGATGATGGTGATGCGCTGGAGCATTGCCTATCCACATCAACCCCTGCCGGAATGGATGAGCTTCGTGTTCAACGACACCTGGAAGGCCCGCTGGCTTTCCGACGGCAAGGTGACTGGTGACACCTACAACATGTTCGGTGCGATGCACGGCACGATCATGGTGTTCCTCGGCATCGTTCCGCTCGGTTTCGGGGCCTTTGGAAACTACGTGACGCCCCTGCAGATCGGTGCTCCCGACATGGCGTTTCCGAAGCTCAACATGGCCAGCTACTGGCTCTACCTTCTCGGTGGCCTGGTGATGTGCGCGTCCTTCTTCATGGAGTCCGGTGCGGCCAAGTCCGGATGGACGAACTACTCGCCGCTGGCTGGCTTCGCGGACGGACAGATCGTCAACCAGTGGCTTGCCGGTCAGACCCAGTGGCTCATCGGTCTTGTGTTGCTGATTTCCTCCTCGCTGCTCGGTTCAGTCAACTTCATCACCACCATCATCAACCTCCGTGCCCGCGGGATGACGTGGATGCGGATGCCCTTCTTCGTCTGGGCGATGCTGGTGACCGGCTTCCTGCTGCTCCTCGCCTTCCCGCCCCTTGAGTCGGCCGGCATCATGCAGCTGATGGACCGCACGTTCCATTCGTCCTTCTTCATGCCTTCCGGCCTCTACACCAAGAGCGAGGGGCTTGCCGAACTTTCCGGTGGCGGTTCGCCATTGCTGTTCCAGCACCTCTTCTGGTTCCTTGGTCACCCCGAGGTGTATGTGCTCCTCCTTCCCGCCTTCGCCTGTGTTGCGGAAATCATTCCCTGCTACACCCGCAAGCCGCTTTGGGGTTACAAGTCGATGGTCTATGGGGTTCTCGTCCTTGGCTTCCTTTCCTTCATTGTCTGGGCGCACCACATGTATCTCACCGGCATGGGTGCGAGTGTCTCGACCTGGTTCCAGACCACCACGGTTTTGATCTCCGTTCCTTCCGTGATCCTGATCACGGCGATGCTGATCTCGCTCTGGGGAGGATCGATCCGCTTTGAGCCGGCGATGCTCTGGGCCTGTGCCTTCATCCCGATGTTCGGTATCGGTGGCCTGACCGGACTGCCTCTCGCCTTCAACCTGGCGGACCTTCATCTTCATGACACCTATTATGTGATCGGTCACTTCCACTACGTGGTGGCTCCGGGGATCCTCTTCGGACTCTTCGCAGGGGTGTATCACTGGTATCCGAAGATCACAGGTCGCTTCCTCAGCCGGACCCTGGCCCATTTCCACTTCTGGCCCAGCCTGATCTGCATGAACGTCATCTTCTTCCCGATGCTCATCCAGGGCATGGCAGGATTCCACCGTCGCTGGTATAATGGTGGCGACGCCTACCTTTCGAAGACCAAGGACAGCGTCAACGTCTTCGGCAACACCGTGGCCCAGCACATCGACTTGAACATCGTGATGTCGATGGGTGCCTGGACGCTTGCTCTCGCCCAGATCCCGTTCCTTGTGAACATCATCCTGTCCAAGTTCGCAGGCCGCAAGGTCCAGAGCGACAATCCATGGAACGCCACGACGCTCGAGTGGGCGACTCCGACCCCTCCCGGGCATGGAAACTTCACCTTCGAGCCGGCGATTTATCGCGGTCCGTATGAATACAGCCGTCCGGACCATGACGAGGATTTCCTCCCGCAATGGATCGAGCCAAAGCGGCCTGAAACTGAGAAGGCTGACCAGCCTGTGAAAGTTCCTTCCCACCATTGATCCTCCGGCACACGGATAACGATTTAACGAACACAGGTTTCATGGAAATTCCCTACGTCGTCACGCCCCGCAAGGACACCGGTCTCATCAACTCGAAGATCGCCATCTGGCTGTTCCTCGCGTCTGAAGTGATGCTCTTCGGTGGCTTCTTTTCTGCCTACGTCTTCCTCCGCGTGGATGCGGATTATCCCTGGCCGGAGCGTGCGCTCCCTGTCATTCCGGGGTTGGTCAACACCTTCGTGCTGATCGCCTCCTCGGTGACGGTGGTGTTTGCATGGGCTTCCCTCAAGCTGCGCAAGTGGCGGCATTTCCAGGCCTACATGCTCTTCACCCTGGTCTGTGCGGCCACATTCATGGTGCTCAAGGGGATCGAGTACAACGTGAAGTTCCACCACCAGGCCCTGCGCATGGCCGATGGAGCGATCATTGAAGGCCACCTCGGCTATGAGCTCAAGGAGGGTGCCGACAAGCATCATCCCAAGGAGGAGGACTACAAGACCGACCACAAGGGACACAAGATCGAGGAAGACCGGATCTACGTGGAGGCAACCTCGGTGACCTTCAACACGGTCCGCTTCCATAAGGATTGGCTGGAGGAGATCATCGCCGAGGCCAAGGAACACAACTCGAAGGTCTCGCTGGCGGCCGACCTCAAAGCGGTAACCAAACCAGGAGGCAAGGACGAGACCCTCTTCCCTGCGGGCACCGAGCTTTCAGTCGAGGTGCTCAACAAGATCGCCGACCATCACCTTGAATCCCGTGAGAACAATTCGAACCTCCGGACAGACGATCTTCGCGCCGCCTGGAAGGCTGCAAAGAAAGAGAATCCCGGCAAGCGTGGCTGGGAAATCGCCGACAAGGTGGCGGTTGACACCAGTCATTTCGCGGACCAGTTGATGACCGAAGTGCCCTCCGTGGCCTTCAAGGTTGATCCGCCAGCCAAGCTGGAATTCATTCCGCGTGATGTGAAGGAAGGACCGACCCAGAGCCGCCTGCGTGACGAGACCGTGATCGATGGCAAGCTTCTTGAAAGTCCGATGGTGTTCCACTATGTGGACGCGCTCGACTTCCGTTACCTTGCCCAGAAGGCCATGGAGCCGGGTCGTAACCTCGATCCGATGAAGGAAATCGAGAAGTCCTGGCTCATCAACCACAATGCCGAAATCAAGGCGGCTTGGGAGTGGCACAAGGGCGAGATCGCCAAGCTCGAAGCCGAGCTGAAGAAGGAGTCCCGCGAACCGACCTTTACTGAGCGCTACCGCATCGAATGGAAGGACTTTGTGGCCAAGGCGGAGGGCAAGACCCGCGAGGATCGTGACAAGGTGGTCCTGGCGAAGGAGCAGATCTTCGGACCTGACTATGAGAAGAGGGCTGAGATCCATGCCTTCCCCTCGCATGTGGAGATCCCGCGTGAGGAGGTCGCCTTCGCCTCGAAGTTCGCTCCGGCTTGGAACACCTACTATGCCATTTATTTCACGATGACCGGTCTTCACGGACTTCACGTCATCGGCGGCGCTCTGGTCCTGGCCTACTACCTCTTCTTCGGAAAGAAGATGTATCTCAGCAACCCCGAGTGGCTGGCCAACCGTGTCGAGATCGGCGGCCTTTTCTGGCACTTCGTGGACCTTGTCTGGATCTTCCTGTTCCCGCTGCTCTACCTCATGTAAGGGCGCCTCATTCAAACTTCCCAACCTCCAAGATTTCCAGCCATGGCTGATTCACCAGAAGCAATCAAGAAGTCCATCCGGACCTACCTCCTCGTCATGGGGGCGCTCTTTGTCGGCACCGTCATCACCTACCTGGTCGCCACCCTGCCGGCGCTCGATTTCGGCGGACACGGGTTTGATGCAGCCGACTGCGTCATCGGTCTCCTGATCGCGACGGTCAAAGCGACCCTGGTCGCAGCGATCTTCATGCACCTCAATCATGAAAAGAAGTCCATTTACTGGATCTTCTTTGGGAGCTTCATCTTCGTGGCCGCTCTCGGAGGGCTGCTCGCGCTCGCTTACGTGAGTCCGATCCACGACAAGTTCTTTCCGCAGGGCAAGCCCGCACACTACGGCGACAAGGAATGATTTGTCGGCCTTGAATCCTCCGAACCCGGCACCACGTTCAACATCATGTCCCTTAGAGGTTTTCACATTGTTTTCGTGACGTTCTGCACCCTGCTGTTCGGGTTCTTCGCAGCATGGGGGTTCCTCCTTGCGCCCGACCGCGCTCCTCTGTCCTTCCCGATGGGTGTCGTGGGTGTGATCGGCCTCGTTGCCATGCCGTTCTACGGGGTCTATTTCTACCGCAAGGCCAAGAAGTTGGTTCTCTGATTCCAAATTCATACCTGTCCAATCCCATGCAATCCCTCGCTTGTGTTACCTGTCAGGTCAATTCGGCCGTTGGTGGCGGTGATGCCGCAGGCTGGTCGATCTTCTTCATGCTGGTCGTCATTCTGGCGGTCCTGAGCGGCGTGGTGTTCGCCTTTGTCCGCATGGCGCGCCGTGAGGCGGCCAATCTCGATCCCGAACTTCGGGATGATTTCCCGGTGAACCCGGTTTCCCACTGATTTCTTCCTTTCACACGCAATTCCTTTCCGCATGAGCCCCTCAAAACTTCTCGGCATCCCAGAAAATTTCTCCGCCCATGGTGGGGATGTGGACCATTTGATCGACGTGGTCCACTGGTTCATGTTCGCACTTTTCATCGGCTGGACCCTCTTCTTCTTGGTCTGCCTCTTCCGTTTCTGGCACCGCCGCAATCCAAAGGCGTCCTATCAGGGCGTGAAGAACCACTTTTCATCTCATGTTGAGATCGCCGTGGTGATCATCGAGGCGGTTCTGCTTCTCGGATTTGCCTTCCCGCTCTGGGCGGACCGGGTCGATAGCTGGAACGAGGTCCAGAAGATGAATCCGCTGCGCGTGCGGGTGGTCGGCTGGCAGTTTGGCTGGACCTATCACTACGCCGGTGCCGACGGAAAGTTTGGCCGCATCGAGCCCAAACTCATTTCAGGGAGCAACGAACTTGGGATCGACTTCGAGGATCCGAACGCACTCGACGACTTCACCAGTCCGATCCTGAAGCTTCCTCTCAAGCAGCCGGTGGTGCTCAACATCACGACCAAGGACGTCATCCACAACTACTCACTGATCCCGATGCGCATCCAGCAGGATGCGATCCCCGGCAAGGAGATCCCGATGTGGTTCACGCCGGTCAAGACACTCGAGACCTTCGTGGTTTGCGGTCAGCTTTGTGGTGAGGGCCATGGCAACATGGTCGGAAGCATGGAAGTGGTGGAAGAAAAGGATTTCCAAAGCTGGTTCACTGGCCAGAGCGACGGGGCCCTCAAGGCCCATCAGAAGAAGTGACCTTTTCCGCCGATGGTCCTCCAGGGGTGGATCGGGAGGATTTCCGGAGGCTGCTTCTGGAGATCGGAAAAGCGCGGATGCCCTTCGGGAAATTTGGCCCCAAGGACTATCCTCCATCGGGGGTGCCCTTGATGGATTTACCTCCGGAGTATCTGATCTGGTTCAAGGAGGGGGGATTTCCGAAGGGTCGGCTCGGAGAGTTGATGGCGACGATCTGTGAGATCAAGGAAGTCGGCATGGATTCGGTGTTTGAGCCCCTCAGGGCTGCGAACGGAGGTCGGCACAAGCTCCGGGTTCCTAAGCGAAGGCGCTTCGACTTCGAATAAGTCCAAATTTCGTCCAAGACTCTGCCGTTTCATGTGTCTATCCTCAGAGACGCATGAAAATCTGGTTCGCACTCGCATTCGGTGGTTGGATGATCGGAATGACCGCTATGGGGCAGGATGCCGCAGCGCTGAGGAAGGAACGCGATGCCCTGGTGCAGAAGGGTCTCTGGCGCGAAGGGCTCGAGTTTTACGAGGCGAGGCTGGTTCCCATCAAGGATGACGGGGCGACGGACGATCTCGAGAAGGCGGTGAACTGTCTTTCCCAGCTCGGCGAGTGGAGATCTTTTGACGGACTTTTGGATCGCGCGCTCGAAGGTCATCCCGGCGATGCCTCCCTGCGGATCGAGGCAGCGGCGGTTCTTTCCAACGCCCCTCATGGAGGGCGGATTCTGGCTGGGGAGTTCGAGCGCCAACAGGGCTACTATGGTCGCGGGCGCTTTCGCGGCGGCGACGATGGAGTCCCCGGAGAAATGGTGGACACCGCCCATCGGGATCGCGCGCAGTCCCTGCGCTGGCTCGTCGAAGCCCTCGCTGCTGCCAAGGATGACACCATCAGGTCGCGCGCATGGGATCTGATGGCGGCACTCATGCGGGATGCCTCGGAGTTCTGGAAACTCCAGGTGCTGACGCCTTTGGACAAACTTCCCGAAGGGTCGGATCAGGGCCCTTCAGGAGGCACGGAGGGCGCGCCTTGGAGTGGGGACGGGCCGGTGCTGTTTTCGATACCGGCTACTTGGGAGTCGGCCAGAAACGATGGTGAACGTTGGCGTTTCGCCCTGGCGGAAAGTGCGAGGCTGATGCCAGCGCACGCGCCTCGATCCGAACTTGAGCGAGCGAGGCTTTTGGAAATGCAGTTCGGGGCGGACACGCTGGAGTCTTATGGCTGGTTCAATGATGGCGATCCGGAATCAGAAAAGGGCCAGCTCGCGCTCGACACGTTGTCCGACGACGAATGTCTCGCGAAGACCTCTGATGGTGTCCGACGCTTCAAACTACCAGCCGACCAGCATTTCATCTCGATCTATCGCTCGCTGCTCGCGGACAAGGGAATCGGTGGAGATGCGGGAGATGAGCTGGTCCAGGTTTACATCAGCCGTCACCAGCTCGACCGAGCGGAGACTGCCTTGCGCGAGGTGATCTCGAAGCATGGTGATGGAGGAGAGGGCAAGCCGCGTGAGAAGCTGCTCGCCCAGATCACCGGCTCATGGGGACGCTTCGAGCCTGCGAAGACGGTGGCTGCTGGCACGCATCCGATCCTTCCGCTGGTGTTCCGAAACACCAACTCCGTCAAGCTCACCGCCGCGCCGATCAACATGGAGCGCGTGCTCCGGGATATGAAGACCTATCTCGAAAGCAATCCGAAGGAGCTCGATTGGGAGCGACTCCAACCGGGCCAGATCGGCTCGCGGTTGATCGAAGGAAAACCGGGCGAGTATGTGGGTGAGGTGGCGTCTGCGTGGGAGTCTGCGCTGAAGCCTCTGGAGAAGCATCGCGAGACCCGTGCCGACATCGAGATGCCGCTCGTCAAGGCCGGAGCCTGGTGGGTGACGGCAACGCTGGCGAACGGCAACACGATCCACACGATCGCCTGGGTGGTGGATAGTGTGCTGGTCCAGCATGCGCTTCCGGAAGCCCAGCAGTGGATGCTGGCGGATGCGGCCTCCGGAGCGCCGGTGGCCGAGGCGGAGCTGGAGTTCTTCGGTTATCGGATGGTGCAACTGCAACAGAAGGGAAGGGAGGGCCATCGCTTCGAGATCAAGACCGAGACCCTCATCCGCAAGACCGATGGTGAAGGCAAGGTGCTGCTCAAAGCAGGCGATGCCGACTCGCAGATGCAGTGGATGGTGGTCGCACGAAAGGATGGAAGAGCACCTGCTTTCCACGGTTTCGGAAACTTCGGGTATCAGCCCAATTCCGCCGAGGAAAGGAATCGCAATGTGCCCTATGCGGTGACCGACCGGCCGCTTTACAAGGCTGGCGACAAGCTGCACGCGAAGTTCTGGCTGCGTGAGGTCGGCTACGGCCAGGTCAACGAAAGCCGCTGGGCAGGCAAGGATTGCCGCGTGATTTTCATCGATGGTCGGGGTCAGGAAGCGATCAAGCTGGAGAACCTGAAGACCGATGCGATGGGCGCGGTGGAAATCGAAACGGTGCTGCCGAAGAACGCGGTGCTCGGCTCATGGACGGGTCGGTTGGAAGTGCCGAACCAGATGACGGCGATGGTGAATTTCCGCGTCGAGGAGTACCGGAAGCCGGAATACGAGGTGAGCGTGGAGGCCCCGAAGGAGCCCGTCCGTCTCGGCGACAAGTTTCCGGTCACGGTGAAGGCAACCTATTTCCACGGCGCTCCTGTTAGAAACGCGACGGTGGCGATCACGGTGAAGCGCGAGTCGATGACCGAGCGCTGGTTTCCCGCTTGGCGCTGGGATTGGCTTTATGGAAAAGGTGCCTGGTGGTGCGGAGTTGAATCGCCCTGGCATCCGGGCTGGAGCAACTGGGGTTGCATCCCGCCGCATCCGCCGTGGTGGAGGGGAAATCGTTTCACGCCTCCGGAGCTGGTGATCGAACGCACGCTGCCAATCGGCGAGGATGGCACGGTGGTGGTCGAGGTGGATACGGCGCTGGCCAAGCAGATTCATGGAGACATGGATGCGAAGTATGTCATCGAGGCGAAGGTCGTCGATGCCTCACGGCGCGAGGAACGCGGCAACGGTTCGGTGGTGGCAGCGAGAAGGCCATTTGAAGTCGTTGTGAACACGGACCGCAGTTATGCGCGGCCCGGCGACGAGGTGGAGGCGAAGGTTTCCGCCGCGACCCTCGAGGGCAAGCCCGTGAAGGCGGCGGAGGGCACGTTGCGCTTGCTGCGTCTCGTGGCGGGCGAGAATGGCAAGATCGACGAGAAGGAAGTTTCCATCTGGCCGGTGAAGACCGATGCCGAGGGCGAGATCACGCAACGGTTCCAGGCTCCCGTGGCCGGTCAGTATCG
>JAIYDT010000294.1 GCA_027487355.1 Verrucomicrobiaceae bacterium | reverse complement strand
GCCGCGCGGGGATCGAGAGGACCGATCGGGCCGCCCTTGTAGGTGACGCGCCAGATGCGGCCGTTCGAGTGATCGCGACGGGGATCGCGGAAATCGACTTCACCGTGATTGATGATCGGGTTCGTCCAATCCGCGATGTAGAGGGCGCCATCGGGACCAAGTTTCACGTCAATGGGGCGGAAGGCTTGGTCGTTCGTCTGAACAAGAACGGGCAGCGCCTTGGTCGTGTAGCCGCTGGTGGCCTGATCCTTGCCGAGGTCGATGAGTTCGAAATGAACGACCTTGTGCGCGCGGAAGTCACAGGTCACGGCGCTGCCCTGCCAGGCGGCGGGAAAGTTTGGCGAATGGATCAACTCAAGCCCGGAGAACTTCGGATAACCGCCGGGGCTGATGCTGGCCATCGTCTGGCGGGCACCCTCGAATGGAGCGAAGGTCGCGCCGGGAAATGCCCACGACAGGCCGGTGCTGCCGGCTCCATCTGTTAGAAAATGTTGACCCGCCTTGTCGATCTTGTGGCCCCAGGTATTCCAGAGCCCTTTTGAAAAGACCTGCGTGCGCTCGGTGCGTGGATCGTAGGAAAGAACGCCGCCGCTGTTGAGGCGGACGATGCCCCACGGAGTCTCCATGTGCGAGTGGGTGTAGACGCTCTGGCTGAAATACAGGAGTCCGTCCGGTCCCCAGTAGAGGGTGTGAATGTTGTGATGGGTGTCTTCCGTGCCGAAGCCACTGAGGACGATTCGTTTCTGATCGGAGACACCGTCGCCGTTGGCGTCGCGCAGGTAAAGCAGCTCGGTGCTTGCGCCCACATAGGCCGCCGAAGCCGGGCCGCCTTTGGCCGTGGTGATGTCCGGCTCCACACAGGTCGGGAGGAGCAGATCGTCGGCGAAGGTAGTCGATTTGTCCGCTTTCCCATCGCGATTGCTGTCCACGAGCAAATGGATTGTATCGCTCGCGACCTTACCCGGTTCGATCATCGGATAGATCGGCGTGCCGACCACCCACAAGCGACCCGCAGCATCCCAGTTCATCTGGACCGGCTTTGCCAGCATGGGAGCCTCCGCCCACAGCGAGATCTCCAGTCCTTCCGCGAGCTTGAATTCCGGAAGCGGCAGGGTCGCGGCGACGGGTTCCTGGGCCTTCACCTGCTTGGCAGGCGCTGGCGCGGAGGGACTGCTCGCGAGCTTCCAGATTTCCTCATCGGCTACCTTCAGCAAGGGCGTGAACTGCTCCATCTCCACCGCATTGCGTCCCTGCTCGCGCTTGCGAAAGCCGAAGAGATAGGTGCTGTTGGCGGGCCTGAATCGGTTGAACCAAAGCTCGTTCTTTCGGACCACTGCCTCGCGGAGTGCATTGCGGGCATCGGGATTTGCAGGCGCCTTCCAGCCGAGCGCATCGCTGAAATCTGAAATCGAAAGCTGACGGTAGCCGTTGTCGTTGAGATGGATTCCGTTGTCGGTCATCCTCGCAACGTCCTTGCCGATCGTCGCACGGATCAAATCACAAGGCACGAAAGCGGCATCGCGCTCCTTGGCGAGTTCGGCGATGACTTTGCGGTAGTCGGCGAGGAGTGCGTTGTGGGCGGTGGGGTCGGGCAGTCCGGCGCGCGCACTCCGCAGGTCTTCATGCTGGATCGGAGACAGAAGGACGAAACGAACTTTCCCGCCGCGTGCACTCGCGGTGATGGTGTCCATCAGCGCGGCCAGCTCCTTTTTGAAACGGGCCGCCGTCATGGGCTCGGCTCCGTAGCGGGCCGGATCGGGATTGAGGGTCCAGTCGTTCGAGCGGTCGGTCATTTCCTGCAAACTCGCCGCCATGCCGAATCCGAGGACCGCCACGGTGGGCTGCACCAGTTCGATGTGCTCCTTCAGGCGGTCGATTCCCTTGTCCGCAGGATCAAAGCTCGCCCGTGACCAGCCGAGCGGGGTTTCCGCCGACCAGGCGATGTTTCGCACACTGAAATGCGCGGCGGGAAACTGCTCATGCATCCGGGTCTCCAGATGGCCAAAGGTCGCCTCACGTTCCAGCAAGGTGTCGCCGAGGAGCATCACGCGATCGCCATCCACGATCTCGAACGTCGGGCTTGCGGCAAAAGCGGACGAGGGAAGCAGAACCAGGGCAAATAGCAGCGAGCGCATGATGTTGGAAGGTCGGGGGCGAAAGACCGCGGGTAAACAGGATTTGTCTGACCGCGCCGACCTCTACGGGACGGGCTGCCTCAAACTTGTTTCTGGAAATCGATTCCATCCAACACGCCCTTGAGCACGTCCAGGGCGATCGGGGTGCCTTCGTGGATGAGGAAGATGTCGCCGGGTTGGTTTCCTTCCAGGAGTTGCTGAAGGATCTTCGGCGTGTCGGTGGAAACGGCATCGTAGCCGCGTCTCGTCCACGCCATGATTTCCAATCCCAGCTCGGCGGTGATCGGGTGAGTGAAGAAGTTGCGATGCCCGACCGGCGCGCGAAACCATTTCGGCTTCACGCCGGTGATTTCCTCGATGGCCTGATTGCACCCGGCGATCTCGCGTCGCGTCCGCCACGGGCTGGCGCACCAGAAGGTGGCCTGGGGATGGGTGAGCGTGTGGTTGCCGAGCTCGTGGCCGCGTTTGATGATCTCACGGGCGAGTTCGGGATAGGCGCGGACCTTTTCGCCGATGACGAAGAAGATGGCTTTCGCGCCGCGCTCGTCGAGGAGGTCGAGCATCGCCGGGGTGTCGCGTGGATCGGGGCCGTCGTCGATGGTGATGAGCACGCGATCGTCATCGAGGCGGCGTCGCATCGGTCCGAACCATTGCGACGTTGGAGAGAGCACCCCCCAGCACCAGAGCGAGGAAAGTGAGGCCCCGGTCAGCAAAGCCCAGCCCCAGCCGAAACGAAGGCCGATGACCAGGGCGAGCCCATGCAGGACGATGGCGATGACCATCCGCCACGCGATCCCGGCTTTTCCCTTCCAGAGCATTGTGGCCCGCCAGGCCAGCATCAGCATCGCGATGAGGTTGACCGCGAAAACTCCGAGCCAGCTCCATGCGAAAACTCCAACGATCCCGCCTGCATCCCGACGCCACACCGCCCAGACCGTGAGCACGATCAGCCAGCGTCGCCATTGCCACACCGCTGTGGCGCCGCCGACCACGAATGGAAAAATCGTCCATGCCACGAAGGCCGCAGGCAGGGTCAGCAGACCACCCCAGAGTGGCCCCAGTCCTTTCACCAGTCCCTCGCCAACTGCCACCAGGATCATCAGGGGCACGGCCGCGGAGAGAAAGAACCACTCGGTCCGATGCAGTGCTCCGGCCTCGGCCCGGCGGCTTGCCTCACCAACCTGGCGCGACCCCGCACCGCCGAACACGCGGAACAGGGCGGAGACCGCACGGTTGTCGGAAAAACTTTGCATCTAGGGGGGCTTCGTTATCCCCGCGAACAGCCCCGGTGCCCAGTGTTTTCCGGTAAACGCGCCGGAATCGCCCTCTTCCGTCTTGAGTCTTGGGTCTTTCCGTCTTGAGTCTCTTCCGACGCCATGCCCGAAAAACCCTTCACCTATCAGGACCCGTTTCCACTCGGACCCGACACCACCGAGTATGAAAAGATCAGCTCGGACCACGTCCGCGTCAGCGAGTATGAGGGAAAGCCCATCCTGCATGTCGAGAGCGAGGGCCTGAGCCTGCTCGCCGCCGAGGCGATCAAGGCGATCAATTTCACCCTCCGGCCCTCGCATCTCGCGCAGGTCGCCGCGATCCTCGATGACCCGGAGGCCTCCGACAACGACCGCATGGTCGCGCTGATGCTTCTGAAGAATGCCGAGATCGCCGCACGCGGGATCCTTCCGGCCTGCCAGGACACCGGCACTGCCACGATCATCGGGAAAAAGGGCCAGCGCGTCTGGACGAACGGCAACGACGCCGAGTGGCTCTCGAAGGGCATCCACAAGACCTACACCGAGGAAAACCTCCGTTACTCTCAGACCGCGCCGCTGACGCTTTTCGACGAGGTCAACACCAAGACCAACCTGCCCGCACAGATCGACCTCTACGCGACCGAGGGCGATGCCTACAAATTCCTCTTCGTCAGCAAGGGCGGTGGCTCGGCCAACAAGACCTTCCTCTATCAGGAAACCAAGGCCCTCCTGAACCCGAAGCGCCTGAAGGAATTCTGCATCGAGAAAATGCGCTCGCTCGGCACCGCCGCCTGCCCGCCGTATCATCTCGCCTTCGTCATCGGCGGCACCTCGGCGGAAGCGTGTTTGAAGACCGTGAAGCTGGCCTCCACCCGCGATCTCGATGCCCTGCCGACCTCCGGCAAT
>JAIYDT010000147.1 GCA_027487355.1 Verrucomicrobiaceae bacterium | reverse complement strand
GTGGCGGTGGGCTGCTGGATGGCGGAGTTTCCTACGACATCGACCAGGGAGAAACCGAGGCGTCCGGACCGCGTGACAGTGAGGTTGGCAACGGCCGTCTCGGTGGGGCCTTCGGAGGCAGGTGCGAGTGGGATCGTTTCGAGAGGAGCATCCTCGCTTTCCAGGCGGATGCTGCCCGCTCCGAGTGGTCGGTTCGACTGAAGGCGGAAGGTGATGCGGGTTCCCTCCAGGGCTTGAAGGGCGGAAAAGCGGTAGGGGATTTCCCGCGCGGGAAGCTGGGTGTAGGCGGGCGGTTCGAGCCGCACGATGGCTGGGCCGATCTGCGGAGTCAGGACGAGATTGAGCAGGCGATGAAGACTGCGGGTGGAGCCGTCCGCCGTGCGGGCGGTGAGTTCGAGCGGCTGCCGGATGTTTTCAAGGCGGGCCACGAAGGTGCCATCACCACGGGCGGACATGGGCAGGGTGAGGTCGGTGCTGACGCCGTCGGTGGAACGGGCGACGAGCAGAAGCTCCTTCGGCAGATGGCCGCTCGCACGGACCTCCACAGTACGAGAATCACCGTACAAAACCGTCTCGCCGACTGCGGGCTGGAGGATCTCGAGACGGGTCAGCGAGAAGGGCGGATGATCGCCGTAGGGATCGAGAAAGCGCAGCCATTGTTGGCGGACATGCTGGCCGCCGAAGAAGGTGACGAGCCCCAGTGAGGCGAGGCAAACGAAGGCACGGATGCCCTGTCGGGGAAGCCCGGGCTCGCGGGCCAGCGGTGGCAGTGAGCGGAGATCGAGGTCGAGCCCGGCTTCTTCCACCGCCTGGCGGGCCAGGTCGCGTGTCAGCGGCGCGACCGACTCCGAGCGCGAGTCGGCATCGAGCTGGAGGATGTTCACCAGCCGTGAGCCGAGCGCGGGATTCCGCGATTCAAGCAGGCGCGCGACCCGAAGCAGCGGCGGCCGCACGAAGGCAGCGATGCCGATGGAGATCCCGGCACAGATGATGAAGGCGAGTGCGAGCCCGAGGATTCCGACGAGGCGCGGGATTTCCGAGAAATGGAACAGCACATCCGAGAGCAGGAGCACGGGAATGGCCACGACGACCCAGATCAGCGAACGGAGCAGGAACATCGTGGCGCGTTGACCCGCGTGCAGCGCGGCGGCCTGCTGGAGAACGTCGAGCACCTTCGCCCGGGATGTGGCTTTCGGTTTCATGGGAGATTTCTCAGGTGAGGCCCCAGCGACGGCGAGCATACCATTCCAGGGCGAACAGCAAACCGATCAGCCAGAAAACCCAGCCTCGGTCCCACAGCGCAATGCGCCGGACGAGTGGCGGCTGTTCGGCGGCATCGCGCAACAGATCATCCACCAGGCCGGCGATTTCGGAGGGATCGATCAAGCGTCCGCCGGAGGCCTTGGCGAGCTGGTCGAGATAGACGCTGTTCATGGAGGTCTCGGTGCTTTCGAGGTCCTCGCGGTAAACGATGAACTGCGTTTCATACTTCTTTCCCGCCAGTTCCGCACTGGCCCGATAGCGTCCGGGTTCGCGCGGGGTGAACTCGGTGAAAAGCACGTTCGGATCTCCGGCGGAGGTCGGGGTGACGGAAGTGACGGGCGTGTTGTCCTTGAAAAGATGGATCACCGGCGGCGTGGCGGGAGGCTCGACCCCGTGGGACGAGAAACGAAGGCGGACGGTTTCACCGAGGGCCACATTCGAGCTGTCCGGGCGGAGATCGTATCCTTTGACCGGCGAGATGCCTCCGTTGGCGAGAAGCCAGAGCGTGAGCTGGTCCCAGAACCGGTCATAGGCATTGTTGTCATAATCGGCCTTCGGATTGAAGACCCAGCGCCAGAGGTTGGCGACTCCCAGCGAGAGGGTCTGGCCATTTCCATAGCGTCGATACACCACGGCGGGACTCTTTTCCCCGGTGACGGAAAAGGTCGCGGCGAGCGACTTCGGTGAACCGTCGGCGTGGAAGGAAATGACTTCAGGAAACTCATCGGCGTCGGCCACTTCCCGCAGCAGCTTGAAGGCCGGCACGGAACCAGCCTGCGGCGTGATCTCCAGGCGGGTGCCTCGCGGAGTCTCGGTGCTCCAGTTGATGGGCTCCAGCTCGGCGGCGGCCCCGGCCTCCCCGCTCCATGCCTTGCCTCGTGAGAAGATGACCAGGCCGCTGTGATCCCTGACCCAGGTGTTGAGCAGGTTGATGCCGTCCAGCCCGATGACGCGCTCGACGTCACGACCGAGAACGACGAGATCGTAGGGTTTCAGATCATCGACGCTGGCGGGTGGCTTCAGGTCATCGCTCTTCCGTTCCGGATTCGATCGGATCGGCCTGACGCGGGAGCCGGTGAAGGCCACCAGCGAGTCGATCTCGAACTTGTCGTTGCGGGCGAACGAGCGACGCAGGAAGGTGCTGTCCCAGAAGGGGGAGCCTTCGATTTCAAGAATGCGGATGCGCTCCGAGATGACATTGAGATAGGTGGTGGCCGCGTTGTTGGAGAGTTCCTTTTCGTTGGCGACCGGGGAGACGCGGAAGGTGTACTCGTGCTGGCCGGCTTCTTCGTGGCTGACGTCGAAATGCAGGTTGTGGAAGGAATCGGTGCCGCTGTCCACCACCGTGCGTGCCGAGGGCTTTCCATCACAGAGCAGCTCGACGGTGATCGATTCGTTGGGGCATCCGATCATGCTCAGCAGGGCTTCGAGGCGGGTCTTCTGACGGACGAAGGTGTGCGGATGGTAGTTGGAGATGCGGATGGACAGATCGCGCGCGCTGTCGGCGGTGCCGTAGGGGACGGTGAAGATGGGCAGGTCATAGGCCCGCGTGCGCCGGGCGGTGTCGCCCGGCGAGACCAGGTCGAAGTGATGGCCATCCGAGAGGATGATGAGGCCGGCCGGGTGGTGGCTTGCATCGAGACGGACCAGCGAGGCGATCGAGCTGTCGAAGCGGGTGATTTTGCCATCGGCCGGGGCCAGCATCAGGGATTCCGGTGTCTCCGGTTTGGCGACGTCGGAGAAGGTGACAAACCGGAGGCGGCCGGAGTTCTGCTTCAGAACACCGGCCTTCTCAAGGTCGGCGCGGGCGGCATCGATGCGCGTCGAGCCGTCGCGATGGGGCTCGGCCATGCTGGCGGAGTTATCGATGGCGAAGATGACGGACTTCTCCGTGCTCGGCACCGGCACCTTTTCCTCACGTGAAGGCTGGAGCAGCAGGGCGATCAAGGCCGCCAGGCCGGTCAGTCGGCAGAGCAGGAGAAACGATGTTCGTAGTAGTCCAAGGTGGCGGGCGGAACGGGTCTGGTGATACACCGCCAGGCCGGCCGCCAGCAGGGCGATGCCGACGATCCATGGAATGGAAATGATGGGATCGAGGAGCACGGGTCAGGAGGAGCGTGCGGGCTTCTTGAACAAGGTTCCCTCAAGCATGAGGAAGCCGAGGGCGGCTAGAACGAACCAGTGGAAAACCGGTCTGCCGCGCAGCAGGACATCGTAGTCGGCATTGGCGGAGGTGACGAGCGAGGACTCGGGGTGCTGGGTCCCGGCTCGATCAGGGAGCACGGCGGGGTCCATCGCGCGGAGGTCGGACTGCTCCGGATCGGTATTGACCGCGAAGGCCAGCAGGTCGCGTGAGTCCGCTCCCGGCAGCCGGTAGAATCCAGGGCTGCTGGCGGGAAAGCTCATTTTCAAGCGCTCGCCGACGACGTCGCTGCGCAGTCGGGTGACGGGGCCGTCCGGAGAAATCAGCTCCCGGCCCCTGGCCTCGGCCGCCCAGGTTTCCCCGGAAGCGGTGTCTCCTACCAGATAGGGGTCGAGCGCCGCACTGCCGCCATCGCTCATCCGCAGCAGCATCTCGTGGATCCAGGCTGGGAAAAGGCGCTGGCGGGCGAGGTTGCTGGAAGCTTCGGCCACTGAGAAATTGCAGACCAGCAGGGTGCCGAGACCGATGGAATTCTCCGCCAAGGCCGGGGTGCCGTCCACATAGGAGAGCAGGATTTTTCCACGACCAGTCGAGGCCGCCTGATAGAGATCGTAGAACTCCAGGAGCGCGAGGTTCTGGCGGCGCACTCCGTCGAAGAGCTTGAGGAAGCGCGAGTGGAAATCACCGCTGGCGACCCGCATGGCACCCTCCGGAAGGTTCTCGGAGCCGAGCTTGCCGGTCAGTCGCATGGCGGCGGGCTCACCGGCCAGCGTGCCGATCTTCTCCAGATTGGCGGCATCCGCCTCGCCGTCGAGAAACAGGATCACGCCACCACCGCCCTTCAGAAACGAGACCAGCGCACCAGCCTGCTCGTCGCTCAACAGAGGCAGCCGCGAGGCAAGCAGGCGGCTGCTGGCAGCCATCGAGGCGGCGTTCAGGGTGGCCGGTTCGAGATGCTTCGGCCGATAGAGCCCCTTTTCATTTCCGAAGGGATCGACTGCCGTGGAAAGGAACAGCGAAGGCGCTGGTGCAGCTCCCTCCGCCTGGTTGCCAGTGAGAAGGATGACCTCCTCGCGGTCACGTACCTGCACCACGAGGTGCCGGGAGTCATCCTGCGGAAGCTCATCGTGGGGAATCGCCGCTGTTAGACGCAGCAGCCCACCGGCGGGAACGGGAACCCTCAGGGTGATATCGGACTCCGACCAAGCCGCGAGGGTCAGCTCCTTTTCCCTGAGGTGCGATGGGCCGAACCCGGCTTCAAGTTTCCCGGTCCACGGGGCGGACGAGTGGTTGGCGACGCGGGCCTTCACCTCCACCTCCCCACCGGCGATCACTGCTCCGGCCCCCAGTTCCAGTGAACTGATCGACTGGTTGCCGCGAGAGGGGTTGTCGGTCGCGTTGACGAAAAACAGCCGCGAGCCTTCAGGCAGGCCGGAGAAGTCGACCGACGCCCAGTCACGGCGTTGGAAGTCGGAGAAGAAATAGATGTCAGGCGGAGAAGGCGCGTCCTTGGCGAGATTCGCGGCGAGATGGTTGGCCGATCGGAAATCCGCTGCGGTGAGTGGGGTGGGCGACTTGTCGAGAAACTCGAGCGCGGCCTCCGAGCGGTTGGTGAAACTGGCGAACGCGGCGGCCGGTGACTGATCGACGCGGATGAGGTTGAAATGATCGTCCGCTGTTAGAGCATCGAGCAGTCGCTTGACCTCCGCCCGTGCCCGCGCCCGAGCCGAGGTGCCGCCTTCGCCGCAGCTCATGCTGAGGGAATGATCGACGAGCAGCAGGACATGGCGGCCCTTGGAAGAGGATTGGTTGCCGGAATCGAGGATGGGTTTGAGAAAGGCGAGCAACAGTGCGGCCAACGCCAGCGTGCGGAGCAGCAGCATCAACAGGTGCCGCCAGCGGAACACACGCGAGCGACCCGCGAGGGTGCGCTGGATTTCCGCGATCGAGGAAAAGAGGATCCGTTTCGGATATCTCTGACTCAGCCAGTGGACGATGATCGGGGCGGCCACCAGAGGGACCAGGAACCACCAGAGACCGGATTGGATGAACTGCATGGAGGAGGGGCTCTAACGGTTCATTCCGGCGCGGAATCCCAGGTAGGCCTCGATGGCCTCGCGGTAGGGGGCGGCATTGTCGAGGGCGGTGAAATCGATCCTGCGGCGTGAGGCTCCCTCGGCGAAGGCAGCCGTCCGTTCCCGCATGCGTCGCTCGTAGTCGGCGCGGATTTCCGCAGGTTCCACATCGAGGGTCTCGCCGGTTTCCATGTCCACAAACCGCGCGAGCTGGACCAGCGGAAGAGTGTTTTCCTCCGGATCAGTGACCTGTATCAGGAGGATCTCGAAGCCACGGTGCAGGAAGGGACCGAGTGCGTCGAAGATCTCGTCGGGTTCCGGCCCGAGGAAATCCGAAAGGATGACCAGTCGACCCCGGCGGCGCAGCAGACGCTCGCACTCACGGATCGAGGCCGCCAGGTCGGTCCGGCCCGTGGATTCATACGCCGGCTGCACCAGGGTCCGCAGGCTGGTCATCAGATGGCGGCGTGTGCCGCCCGAAGGAAGGTGGTCGAGGACGCGGTCGGCAAACAGGGTCAGCGAGGCCTTGTCACCCTGACGAAGCATCAGATAAGCCAACGCCGCCGCGATCCTGGCCACGCGCAGTCCCTTCTCGTCCCGCACGCCACCCTGATAGGCCATCGAGCCGGAGGAATCGACCAACAGATGCACATCCATGTCGGTCTCCTGGCGGTAGCGGCGGATGACCAGCCGGCGGGAACGGGCAAAGACCCGCCAGTCGATCGACTGGACCGGGTGGCCGGGTTCATAGGCGAGGTATTCGGAAAATTCCCCACCTCCACCGAGATCAGGCGACTTGTGGCGGCCCTGGTAGCGGCTATCGACCAGCGTCCGCGCGAACACGATGAGATTCTTGAAACGCTCCAGCTCCCCTTCGTTGAGGAGGTTTCCAGCCCGGGAGGTGCGAAGCTTTTCCGCTGCCTCGGCGGCAGTCAGTACTGGGGGTGGCATCTTCGGCGGCACCCCCGGCGGTCGGGGGCGCGGCAAAGGCGGAGGCACTGCGCCTCCCTTTGCGGCCTGATCGCGCGCGGCCGAAAGTGCGCGCCCGAGCGTTGAGTGGGGATTCTCTGGCGCGGGGGAAGGCATCGGAATGATCTACGAAAGTTCTAGTAGCGGGGCTCCGGCACTTCCTTCACCAGCTCAAGGATGAGGTCGACGGCCTTGAGCCCCTCGCCGGTGGCCCGGTAGTTCGGCACGATGCGATGGGCGAGCACGTTGGCGGCGACCAAGCGCACGTCCGCGGCATCGGGGGCGGCCCGCCCCTTCATCAGCGCGATGGCCTTGGCGCCGAGGATCAGATACTGCGACGCTCGCGGCCCGGCTCCCCATTCGATGTAGGTGTTGGTGACCTTGGCAGCTCCGGCCTGCTTCGGGCGTGTGGCGCTCGCGAGGTCCACCGCATAGGCCAGCACGTGATCGGCCACCGGCATTGCCCGCACCAGTCGCTGGATGCCGAGGATGTCCTCCCGTCCGACGACAGCGGAGATCGCGGAGCTTTCTCCGATGGTGGTGCGGCGGACGATTTCGATTTCATCAGCCCTTTCCGGATAACCGAGGTCGAGCGAGAACATGAATCGGTCTAGCTGGGCTTCCGGCAGCGGGTAGGTGCCCTCATGCTCGATCGGGTTCTGCGTGGCAACGACGAGGAAAGGATCCGGCAGCGCCCGGTTTTCGCCGGCGATGGTGACGCGGCGTTCCTGCATCGCCTCCAGCAGCGCGGACTGGGTCTTCGGCGGCGTGCGGTTGATCTCGTCCGCCAGCAGGAGGTTCGTGAACACCGGACCAGGCCGGAAGCGGAACTCCATGTGGCCCTGCTGCTCATGGATGACCTCCGAACCGAGAATGTCGGCAGGCATGAGGTCGGGGGTGAACTGGATGCGCTTGAAATCAACCCCGAGGACGCGGGCGATGGATTGCACGAGCAAAGTCTTTGCCAGACCGGGCACTCCGATGAGAAGGCAGTGGCCATTGGCGTAGAGGGAGGCGACCAGGCCGCCGACGATGTCCCTCTGGCCGACGATGACTTTGGAAAGCTCATCCAGGATCGCATTCGAGATGCGGGACACGGCGTGGATGTCGAGGCTGTTCTGATTCATGGGCTCTACGAAGACAGATTCATTCATTCCGACCAGACTCCTCGCACGCTAGGGAAAAGGATCGACATAACAAGCGGAATCCCCAAGTCAGATGGTGAGAAAATGGTTCGGAAATCCTATGTAACACAGCAGGATGAAGGACGTCCGGCTGATGGGGTTTGGATTCGACAAGACGGATGTGAATCCCGGATGATCGGAAGATGAAAAAGGGGAGAAGATTGCTGCAATCGAGCGCGCGGTCACTCTCGTGGATCCGAAGAGATCGCGCCGATTGATTGAGGGACTTGGGTTGACCGGAAACACTTCGAATGGTAGTACTATGCCATGAAGGTAACGGTCAAAGGTCAGATTACGATCCCGATCGCATTGCGCGAGCGCTTCGGGTTGGAGCCCGGAACGGAAGTAGAATTTGTCGCGACCGAAGGAGTGCTCCAGATGAAGCCGCGAGAGCGCAAGTCAAAGCCTGCCACTCGATTTGATCGATGGCTGACCAAGGCGGCGGGTTCGGCAAAACCTGGATTAACGACAGATGAAATCATGGCGAACACGCGCGGAGAGGACTGATCATGGTTTTGGTGGATACCAATGTGCTGCTCGATATCGCTACGCGAGACGTGAAGTGGTTCGATTGGTCAATAGCTCAACTCATACCGCTGATCAACGCCCGTGAGGCCGCCATCAATCCGATAATCTATGCCGAACTTGCTCCGCTTTACCTCAATGCCCGTGAGTTGGATTTGAATCTGGTTCCGCCGGGAAATTTTCGGAGACTGCAATTGCCATACTCGGCAGGATTTCCAGCCTCCCGTGCGTTTCAAGCCTATCGTAAGGCAGGAGGTCAGCGGACTTCTCCGTTACCGGATTTCTTTATTGGTGCGCACGCCGAAGCCGAGGGTTTGAAGCTTCTAACGCGTGATTCTGCCCGCTATCGAACCTACTTCCCGAGGGTGAAGCTCATTTGTCCGTGAGATTCACACAAACCTCACCGCGTGCTTCTTCGAAAGCTTAAGCACATCACCGGCGGCCGGGGAAACGGCAGCGGTGGGGTCAGTGAGCTTCTCGCCGTTGAGTTGGACGGAGCCGGTGGTGATGAACTGCTTGCGCAGCTCGCCGTTGGACTTTTCCAGATCGAAGGCAGTCTTGAAGCTATGGGCTGTTAGAGAGAGGACGGTGAGTTCGGCTGGCAGCTCCGAAAGCGGAAGCTCAGGCAGCTCGGCGGAGGCGAGGTCCTTCTTCGAGAAACGCGTGTCCCAGTCTGCTCGTGCGGCGGCTCCGGCTTCCGATCCGTGGTAGCGGCCGGTGAGTTTCTCGGCGAGCGACTTCTTGGCCTCCATCGGGTGGCCATCGGGATCGCGTGTCTCGCCTAACAGAAGGGTGTAGTAGAGATCCATCGTCTCATCGGACACGCTCATCAGCTTGCCGAACATCTCCTGCGCCGGATCGCTGACGCCGACGTAGTTGCCGTAGGACTTCGACATCTTCTTCACGCCATCGAGCCCGACGAGCAGCGGCATCAGCATGACGACCTGCTGCGGCTGGCCTTCCTCCTTCTGGAGATCGCGGCCGACGAGGATGTTGAAAAGCTGGTCGGTGCCGCCGATCTCGACGTCGGAGCGGACCTCGACGGAGTCCCACCCCTGCATGATAGGATACTGGAGTTCGTGAAGGCGGACCTCCTGGGCGGAGTCGATGCGGTTGCGGAAATCCTCGCGCTGGAGCATCTGCTGGAGGGTCACGCGACCGTTGAGCTTGAGGACCTCCTCATAGGTCATCTTGCGGAACCAGTCGCCGTTGTAAACGACCTCGGTGAGCGACTTGTCGAGGATCTTGAAGGCCTGGGTGGTGTAGGTCTCGGCGTTGAAAAGGACCTCGTCGCGGGTGAGCGGCGGACGGGTGGCGGAGCGGCCGGTGGGGTCGCCGATGGTGGCGGTGAAGTCACCGATGATGAGCACCGCCTGGTGGCCGAGGAGCTGGAACTGGCGGAGTTTTTCAAGTGCGACTGTGTGCCCGAAGTGGATGTCAGGCGCGGTGGGATCGACCCCGAGCTTCACGCGCAGCGGCCTGCCGAGGCGGAGTTTTTCGAGGAGTTCCTTTTCCGAGAGGACCTTGGCGGTGCCGGTGGTGAGGAGCTTGAGCTGTTCTTCGGGCGTCACGGCGGCGGGTGTAGAGGGAAAATCCGGATTCCGAAACCTGAAAGTCGGGTTTCCAGCTCAATTCGGCTTTTCGCTGAGCCGGAGGATGCGTTCCACCTCCCGGATGGCTTCCGGGTTGTCGGTGATCATGTGGCTGGAGGGGACGACCTTTTCACTTTCGACGCCTTCCAGATGGGCGGACCAATAGGGAACCACGCCATCGCTGCTTTTCGCGAGGCTGCCATGGCCCAGCTCTCCGATGATCGAGTTGATACGGATGTGTTTTGGGAACTTCAGTTCCTGGAGGGCACGAATGGAAGGATCGTTCGGAGTGAGGGTGTCGATCGCGGTCGGCAGACGGTTTGGATTCTGCAACAGGACGGTGCCGGTGTTCCGCAGGGTGATATCGACGAGATCGACCGTGAGCCGTTTGGGCAGCTTGATGAGGTTCGAGAGCCAGGAGAAGATATACCGCTCCGCCATCGGGCTGCCGCGATGGGGCACTGCCAGCAGGATGACCCGGCTCGGGTAATCGACGGGCTTGTAGAGCAGTCCGTTCTGGATGATCTGACGACCGCGTGCATCCAGCTTGAGTTGTTCGAACGGGACCTTGAAGTAGGCCTTGTAGAAGCACTGTTTCGGGTCGCAGACCGAGGAACGGGTAACCAATCCTCCCATCGAGTGGGCGACGATGATCGTCTTGTCGATGTTGCCGCGATCGCCGTGGGCCTTGGCATAGGTCTTCGCCTCGCTCATGAAGGCCCGGAACGCGGCACTGGTGACGATCCAGGGATTGCCGGTCGGGTAGTTGAAGTACCAGACCTGATACTTTTTCCGGAACCATTCCTGGCCTGCCAGCTCGTTGACCATCTGCTTGAAGGTTCCTGGGCTGGAGTTCACGCCATGAACAAAGACCACCGGGATGCGGTCGGGATCGTAGGGCTGTCCGAAGTAAAGACCGATCTCCTCCTGGAAACGCTCCGGCAGCAGGACGTTCTGCACCGTCAGGTCATCGAGCAGGCACATGCTCCAGTAAAAGGCATGTCCGGCCGACCAGTCGGCGGCGAGTTTCACGCTGCGGCCGCCGAGGGTGGTTTCCGATTTCTGAAGCGGCGCTGTGAACTGCCACGACGGCACATTCCCGCGATCGAACCTCAGCAGAGCGGTGATGCTGAAAGGCTGTCCGGTAGGGGGCGCGAACATCGCCCGCTTTGCGCCACCCTCCGCCGTCTGGTCGCACCAGCCGACGATCGGGAGTCCCAGGCCTGGAGTGACCTTGCGCTGCCCGAGCGAGTTCGTGTTGACGTTGCTTGCGGGAAACATCACCTGCACCGCATCGAGCTTGGTGTCCTCTGGCTCGCGTGGTGCCAGGCAGGTCCCCAGTGCGGCCGCAGCGTCCGACCAGGGTCGCGACGGGCAGCGGAGCTGGTCGAAGAGCTTTCCGACCGCGAGATTGTATCGGGCCTGGGCATCGGCCCATTCCGACTGACGGCTGCGGCTTTCCAGAATGCGCCAGGCAGCGCGGGCCTCGGCGATCAACTGGGGTGCGGGTTGCCGCGATGCACGCGGGATGCTCGTGCACTGAGGTGGGGTCGGTGCGCCGCAGTGGGTCAGCAGCACCAGGGCAAGGAGAAGGGGCAGGAACCGAGTCATGGTGTCAGCGGCGGGATGATGTGGCAAACGCGGGTCTTGCCAAGATCGGATTGGCGACGTTCCTGCCTCGACACCACTCGGTGGAAAGTTTGAACTCCGAGCATGATGGAATCGCCAGAATCCTCCACGCCGCCGATGTCACCACCCCCGATGCCTCTCGCGAATCCGCCGGGGCAGATCAAGGTGCTTGGCATCCTCCATCTGGTATTCGCCGGTTTGGGAGTCGTGATCGCCTTGTTTGGCCTGATTTCCCAAAGGTTCAATGAGTCAGTTCTGCGCATGCAGGAGAACGCGGGGGGGATTCAAGAGGCGCAGGCCCGCGTTTCCAGAAGCCTGACTGAGGCCACCCAATCGATCAACTGGTTCGGCTGTGGCAGCTCGATCCTGCTGGCCATTCCCCTGGTCGTGGCAGGTCTGGGTCTGCTGAAGGGCCGCCGGTCTGGACTGGCTTGGTCGAATGGTTACGCCTGGACCTCGATCCTCCTGAAGATCATCTACGTGGTTCTCGTCCTGACCCTGGTCATTCCGGAAATAAACCGCCTGCTCGTTGGGTTTGAAAGCCAGGGCCCAGAGGTCAAGATCTTCGCGGACATCATGAAACCCACCATGATCGCGACCTTGGTCGCCACCCCGATTGTCTCCTGCATCTATCCCATCCTCGTTCTGGTCCTGCTCAACCGCGAAAGCGTGAGGAAATCCCTGATCTGATCACACGCCCGATTTTTCTCTTCCCCAATCCGGAAATCTCGCGTAAGCCTCGCGCCCGCCGAAACAATGGTGGTCGTAGTTCAATGGTAGAGCCCCAGATTGTGATTCTGGTTGTTGCGGGTTCGAGTCCCGTCGATCACCCCATCTTTTCCATCGGGTAGCAGGCGCTTCCGGGTGGGCAGGATGGCAATCTCGACCGTGTGACCATGCAGCCCTTAGAAAGCCGGATTGGCTATAAATTCCGCAACTCATTCCTTCTTGCCGAAGCGCTCACCCATCCGAGCCTGGCCTACGAATCGAAGCAGCCGCATTTCGACAACCAGCGGCTCGAATTTCTCGGAGACGCCGTGCTCCAGCTCATTCTCACCGAGGAACTCTACCGGATGTTTCCGGACTTTCCCGAAGGCCGCCTGACGAAGCTTCGCTCCCGCATTGTCTCCCGCCGCGCCCTCGCCCGCTTCGCGATGCTGATCCATCTCGGCGACTACGTGCTCTTGGGAAAAGGTGAGGAAACCACCGGGGGACGCCGCCGGCTTTCCACGCTGGCCGATGCCTTCGAGGCCCTGCTCGGGGCGGTCTATCTGGATGCCGGCATGGCCCCAGCCCGTGAACTCACGCTGCGCCTGCTCCAGTCGGAAATCGGTGGCCTCGCCGCCAGTCCGGAGGAGCGGAATCCGAAGGGCGAGCTCCAGGAATGCCTCCAGGCCCTCTGTCCGCAGGCACCCACCTACCGGGTGATCAGCGAAAGCGGTCCCGATCATCGGCGGGTGTTCCAGACCGAAGTCGCCTGGCAAGGCATCGTCCTCGCCACCGGCAAGGGCAAGAGCAAGAAGGAGGCCGAAGCCCGCTCCGCCTCCGAGGCCCTCCGCGCCAGACTCTGGGAAAAGATGGAGTGGCAGAAAAGTTGAGCGATCAGGCCCTCAGCCTGGCATAAGCCCGCAGATAGCCCACGCCCTGGGCTATCTCTGGGACGGAGCTGTGCCAGTTGTATTCATGCTCGATCGAGACAGTGCCGGCGAAGCCTTCCTTGATCGCCGCATCCAGGATCGAAGGGAGGTCAAGCACACCGGTGCCGAGAGGCTGATCGTGGCCGGGCTCCGAGGCCGAAGCGCGATCCTTGAGATGAAACGAACGGATCCTTGGTGCGATGCTCCTCACCACCTCCAGCGGATCCAGCCCCGAACTCGCCCAATGACCGATGTCGGCGCAGAAGCCGAGATTCGCGTGACGATCCTTCACCGCCGCAAGAATCGTCCGAGGATTCCACAGCGCGGTGGGCTTTGGATGATTGTGAAAGCCGACCCGCAGATCGTATTCGACGGCGAGAGCTTCGAGGGTGCTGATCGAGCCGATCGACTCGGTGGTGATCCCATAAAGCCCCAGCGCCTTCGCCATTTCAAAGATCGGCCGCGCCTTGCGTTCGTCATTGGGAACCTCGACGACTCCGAAGCTCACCGGCACCACCCCATGGCTCGCGGCTCGATCAAGGATCGAGCGATAAACCGAGGCATCCAGACCGGGGCCGAACTCCAGATCGCCGTGAGGTCCGCCGATCTTCTGGCCGGGAAACAGCTCAATGCCCGCCGCTCCGGTGGCGGCGGTTCTCTCCAGGCTTTCCCACAGCGTGAAATGGCGGAATGACCAGGCCTGCACCGCGATGAAAAAGCCCGACTCGTTGACCAGAGGCCCGGTGACTGGAGCCCCCTTGGCACGCAGCGAAAGCAGCACGGCGGCAGCAGGAAAAAGGCTGAGCAGGGATCGACCGCGCATTTCACCTCTGATGGAAGGCCTTCGGAATCGCTCTGACGAGCCAATCTTTCCGCTGCTGGGCGGGTTTGAGGTGGGAAGATTCCAAGGATCTCCAGAAAGCGAGGAGCAAGGTGCTCAGAGATGCCCATATCCGGCAGGGACAGCGGATCGGGCCACTGAACCTGCGCCCGGAGCGAAGCCCGGCACACGGGACCGCTCCATCACCAGCCGATGAGCTGGCTGATGGCGGTCCGGAACGCGGTTTCGAGCACGGCAGCCTCGGCGTGGGAAATCGGGATCGTCACCTTGCGGAGGGCCTGGACCGTGGGCTCCTGGCGGGAGATCGAGAGGAAATACGGCGCACGGTCCGGATCATCGCGCGAGATCAGCTCGAAGGCGCTGTTGGCCTTTTCCGACTGATGGAACAGCTTCGCCTGCGGCATCCGGCCCTGAAGCACCGCGAGCGCCGCACCGAGGTCGCTGAGACCCCATTTCATGGTGATCTTCTGTTCCCAGTCGAACTGCTTCTCGCCCGACTGCGGGGCGGCATCGAGAAAGAGCGCTCCCTTGCTGCGGTTCAGCCCGAAGCGGACGACGCCTCCGGTTCCGCGCGAGTTGGGCTTGTAGACGGCATAGACCGGTGTGCGTTCGGCTGCCTGGGTGCTGGGTCCGTTTTCAACAACTGGATGGTTCATGATGCAGTGGGTGGGATTCACTGATCAAGAGAACAGTTCTCTTGGAGGTCCGCAAGAAAAATGTTCGGGAGAACACCATAGGCTGCAAAATCATAGCTGACGGATCTTTCTCAAGGCGAACATCAGCGGCGGCAGGCAGAAAATTCCGAACGAGGAATCGATCACCCGCCACCAGAACGGAATCCCTCGGATGGGTCCGCAGATGAAGGCCAGGGGAAGGATCAGCAACGAGCAGGCGATCCCGACTTTCAGCACGCCCTCATACCGCACCGGATCCCGCCACGGCAGGATGAAGAACAGGGCGATCATCAGATGCGCGAAGGCCAGCCAGTCGGTGCCATAGGCAATGAACGGATAACGTTGATAGGTCACTTCCAGCCCTTCACGAACGAACAGGATCCAGTGGATCAAACCGTCATGCGCAGAAGGATCACGCGAGCCGCCCGCGAGCAGTTCGGCCAGCAGATTGACTTCATGCAGCAGCGGAAAGGCGGTCACGCCACTGAGCACGAGTCCCACGATCACGATCAGGATGGCCAGACGGATTTGCTTCAGCGGCGTCATGACAGGATG
>JAIYDT010000595.1 GCA_027487355.1 Verrucomicrobiaceae bacterium | reverse complement strand
GATTCATCAAATGGCGGCCTCAATCTAAGTCGGGGACTTGTCGAACGCTATCCCAGCTTTGCCTTCAGGAGGTCGGTGACCTGCTTCGGGTTCGGCTTGGTGCTGGCGGCCTTCATGACCTGGCCGGTGAGCCAGTTGAGGAGCTTGTCGTTGCCGCCCTTGATCTCGGCGACCTTTTCCGGATTTGCGGCGATGACCTGATCGCAAAGACCGTCAAGTTCACCGGCGTCGGTGGGTTCGAAGCCGAGGGATTTCGCGATGTCGGCGGGGGCTTTTTCCGGGCTTTCAAAGAGCACGACGAAGACTTCCCGGGCCTGACTGGAGGCGAGGGTGCCATCCTCGACGAGGCCTAACAGAGCGGTGACCTTTTCCGGCGGCACGGGGCAGTCGGAGATGGTGAGCGACTGTTCGTTGAGGGTGCCGAGAAGGTTGTTGATGATGAAATTGGCGACCTTTTTTCCCGGGATGCTGGCGGAGCAGGCGGCTTCGAAGTAGTTCGCGAGGTTCTTGTCCGAAGACAGCACGGAGGCATCGTAGGCGGTGACGCCGAAGTCCTTTTCAAAGCGCGCGGCCTTGGCGTGGGGAAGCTCGGGCACGAGCGGACGGACCTTGGCGAGCAGCGGCTCGGTGCGGACGGGCAAGAGGTCTGGGCAGGGGAAATAGCGGTAGTCGTGCGCATCTTCCTTGGTACGCATGAGCTGGGTTTCCCCGCGATCATCGTCCCAGCGGCGCGTGGACTGGATCTGCGGAATGCCCATGCCGAGCTCCTCGCCCTGGCGTTCGATCTCGTGATGGATGGCGCGACGGATGGCGGAGATTGAGTTGAGATTCTTCAACTCGACCTTGGCTCCGAGCGGATCGCTTTCCTTTTCGCGGAGGGAAATGTTCACGTCGCAGCGCATCTGGCCTTTCTCCATGTCGGCATCGGACACACCGCCCTGGACGAGAATCATCTGCAGCGAGCGAAGATAAGCGCAGGCTTCCTCGGCGGTCTCGATGTCGGGCTCGGACACGATCTCCATCAGCGGCGTGCCGGCGCGGTTGAAGTCGATGAGCGAAGTGGTGCCAAGGTGGGTGGACTTTGCGACGTCCTCTTCCAAATGGATGCGGTTGAGGCGCACGACCTTGTTCGGGGTCTTGATGCTCTTGCGGGCATCGGTGGGGTAGCAATGTTCGTAGAGCGGGACGCCGCCGCCGATGCAGAGTGGCAGGTCGAACTGCGTCGTCTGGTAATTCTTCGGCATGTCCGGGTAGAAGTAGTTCTTGCGATCCCACTTCGAGAGTTCGGGCGATCCACAGCCGAGCATCAGGCCGGAAAGGAGGGTCTTTTCCATGGCCTCGCGGTTGAGGACGGGCAGCGCGCCGGGCAGGCCGAGGCAGACCGGGCAGGTGTTCGTGTTCGGATCCTCCGCGAACGAGGTGCGGCAGGCGCAGAACATCTTGGTCCGGGTGTTGACCTGGCAGTGGACTTCAAGGCCGATGGTGACGAGGTACATTGTAGAAATGACTAATGACTAATTTCCTAATGACTAAACGAAGAGGGTCTATTCCAGGTCGAGACGGTCGAGGGCTTTTTTGACTCGGGGATCGGAGAGGGCCTTGTCGAGATAGGGATGGCTGAGGAGGGTGCCGAAACGTTTCTCGCGTGCAAGCCCTCTGAGCTCCTTTTCCTCGACGACGATGGCGCGGAGGACGGGTTCCTCGAGAACGACGATGGCTTTCGGTGGGACCTCGTCCCCGGCGTAGGCGGAGATGAGCTTGGCGAGGTTCAGGCGGGAGCGGTCGCTGGTGGGGTCGAATGTCTTGATCCAGGCGGGCGGGATGGCATTCTCCACCGAGGCCTTGAGGCTGGCGAAGAGTTGGGAGTAGCCGGTATCTCCCTTCAGCGAATCGGAGTATTGGCGGACCTCGGCGATCGAACCGGCGTGGTGCACGAGCATGGCTCCGACGAGGCAGAGCAGGCCGGCGGGAATCACCGCGAAGAGCAGGCTGAAGGCACGTCTAAGCGGAGACTTCGGAGTGTCGGAGGCCTTTCCAAAGGGGCGGGCGATGAAGTTCACCAGCATCCTGAGGACCACGAAGGTCAGCAGTCCCGCGACGGCGGGCCAGCCGATCGCGAGCCAGGGCAGGGGCTTTCCCACATAGCGGATGCCGATGGCTGGGGCGGTCTGCCAAGCCCAGAATCCGACCCAGGCGCTGACGGCGATGACCAGCGAGCCGATGAAAATGCGGGTTAGGCCGCGCATCAGGATGAGGGCGGCGCAGGTTACGAAAATGGCGATCGCAGCCGTTCCAAGACTGATCTGGGGAATGCTTTCCAGATCGATCGCAGCAAGTTCGGCCATCAGATCGCGCATCAGGGTCGGAGGATGCCGCCGCACTGGGCGCGCTGGCGGAGGAAGTGGTCGCAGAGGACGAGGGTGGCCATGGCCTCGACCATCGGGACGGCGCGTGGGAGCACGCAGGCATCGTGTCGGCCGCGACCGGCGAGGTCGGTGTTTTCGCCGGAGGAGGTCACGGTTTCCTGGGAGGACATGATGGTGGCGGTGGGCTTGAAGGCGACGCGGAAGACGATGTTCTCGCCGTTGGAAATGCCGCCCTGGATGCCGCCGGAGCGGTTGCTGGTGGTGCGGACTTTTCCATCGATCATGCGGAAGGGGTCGTTGTGCTGGCTGCCTGTTAGAAGCGTGCCGGCAAAGCCCGAGCCGATCTCGAAGCCCTTGGTGGCGGGAAGGGAAAGCATCGCCTTGGCGAGCTCGGCCTCCAGTTTGTCAAAGACCGGTTCGCCGAGTCCGGGCGGGCAGTTGCGGATGACGCACTCGACCACGCCGCCGACCGAGTTGCCCTCGCCACGGACCTGCTTGATGCGCTCGATCATCGGCTCGACCATGGCGGGATCGCCGGTGCGCACGATGTTGCCCTCGATGGTCTC
>JAIYDT010000179.1 GCA_027487355.1 Verrucomicrobiaceae bacterium | reverse complement strand
TCGGAAAGCGTGCTGACACGAAGAAAGCGGCGGGTCATCTGTCGGACCGAGTTGAAACTCGAGGCCACCACTCCGCGCGCACGGATCCTCTTTTCCGCAAGCCCCCACGGCACCGATCTGTCCGCCAGCGGGCCCTTGAGCAGGATGAAGAACGGAAAGGTGCCCGACTGACATTCCACCACGATGTCTCCATAACGGATGGTGACCTCAATCACCTGAGCCTCGACCGATACCCAGTCACAGTCCCGGTTCGGCATTCCAAGTTCAGCCCCGTACACGTGTTTGGGCTCGATCATCGGTCCGTGGCCCGTCACCCGAACGGATGCCCCTTCCCGGTCTTTTCCCTTGATGCTTGCGGCGAAGTTTCCCGGCTCAGTGAAGCCTGACACGTCCACATGGTCCCCCTGCACCGGCCCGGCATCTGCTGGCAGCAAGGGACGTGAAACGAAGATGCCCTGACTCCCATCATGGATGAAAAGCGTCGCAATCTCCGGCTTTGAGAAAGTCACCACCATTCCACGCAACTCCACCGGATAGCCAAGCTTCGCCTCCTCAGGAGTCAGGCGGGTGATTTCCGCAATCGTCCTCAGGACAGGCAAGCCATTGGCACGCAGTCCGGATGTGAGGATGAAGACGATCAGAAATGACAGCACCGCGCGGGCCATGAGGAGGCATCATGGTCTCACGCAGGAGATCGCGCAATGGTTTCCACGACCTAGCGAATCATTCGGAAGCGACTCTCTTTCAGCAGGAAAGACCCCCATTCAGGGGATGGATATACACCCTTTCGCGCCATCGACCTGCGACATCGCATGATGGAACTTCACCGTCCTAAATTGGATGAACCCGATCACACAGCGGATCGGCGTGTCGCCATTTTCCTAACCCAAAAACCCACTGCCATGAAACCAAAACATCGATGCCATTTCGGCATCCTCGGAGCCCTCGTCTTCACCGCCAACCTCGTCCACGGTGCAGCGATCACCCAGACCGCCAACGATACTTCCTCGCCGGCAAACTCGTTCACCGAATCCGCCCGCTGGAGCAATGCCGCCGTGCCTTCTTCTGGGAACACCTATTCCAACAACGGTTTCCTGTTCCGCACTCCGAACACCAGCCCCGCCTCGGTGGCCTTTGCAGGTGACTCACTCACCATCACTGCAAGGTCATCCGCCAGCGGTAGCGTGGGAGCAGCACTCATCACCAAGGGCACGGGCACCCAGACCGTGTCGTTCAACAACCTCATCATGAGCGGCGGCATCGTGAGTCAGGGAACAGGAGGGGTCACCCATACCATCGCAGGAACCATCACCTCGAACGCTCCTTCCGGCTTCAGCATCACGGATTCGAGTGACCGCGCGTTCGCGATCACCGCTCCAGTCTCGGGCTCCGGTCGCCTGTATGTGGGCTCCTTCAACAACTACAACGCGTCCGGCTACACCCCGACCGCCTTCACCAACACCTTCACCGTTTCCGGAAACAACAGCTCGTTCACCGGCGGATGGTCGCTCGGCGGCAGCTATCTCGCCACGTTCTTCGGAGGTTCCACGACTTACAACAATATCTTCAACGCCTCCGGAACCACCTTCCGGATGGGACACGCCAACGCGCTCGGCACCGGCACCTTCGAACTGAAGGAAGGCACCCTCAACCTCAATGGCTTCAGTCCAACTGGCCTCTCCGGCCTCACTGTGCCGAACTCCAGTGCGCCCACGATCCGCACCGCCGGGAACACCCTCTCCACAGCAGCGGTCACCCTCGGCACCACGTCGGGAGCCACCCTCAAGATCGACAACGGCGGGGCCGCAAATCCCACCAGTGCCCCCATCCAAAGCACCACCCTCACGGTCGGTGGCCCTTCCACCCTCAGCCTGATCGGCACCGGATTTGCCGTCGGCACCTTCCCGGTCATCTCCTACTCCGGCAGCATCGCTGGCCCCAACGGCTTCAGTGATCTTTCCCTCACCCTGCCGCCAGGCGTCTCCGGAAGCCTCGTGAACAACCCGGGAGTCTCGGTCAATGCCACCATCACCGGCATCGAGTTCGTCAAGTGGACGGGTGCCGCATCCGGCAACTGGAACACCACCGACATCAACTGGAAAACCACCACCGGCCTGGTCGACACCGCCTATGTCCAGAACGCAGCGGGCGGCCACAGCGTCCTTTTCAATGAATCGGAATCCGCCGCCAGCCCGGTGGCCGTTTCCATTCCCACCGCCGTCTCTCCAAACGCGATCTCGATCAACAATCCGACCAAGAACTACACCTTCAGCGGTCAGGCCATTTCCGGAACCGCCGCCTTCGTCAAGAACGGAGCCGGCACCGCCACCTTCAGCAATACACTGAGCTGCAACGGAGGCACCACCATCAACGGAGGCAAGGTCGCACTCTCAGGCGCGGCCCCGTCCTCCGCCACCCTGGTGCCCACCAGCGTCGCCAGCGGAGCCACCCTTGAATTCACCTCGGCCGCCAACTTCAACCAGGGCGGCATCGCCGTCACCGGAGCAGGCACCCTCTTGAAAAGCGGAGCTGGCACCATGACCTTCAACGCTGCCAACAGCACCATCGCTCTCGGTGCAGGTGGACTGATCGACGTCCAGGCCGGAAGGATCCAGTTCGGAAACTTCGATGCCCAGGGCTGCTCGGCCGCTTCCAACCAGTCCGACCTCAACATCGCCTCCGGAGCCATCTTTGATGCCTATGCCGGCAACGTCGCGATCGACAAGCTGACCGGATCCGGCACCTACCAGGCAGGATACTTTGGTCCCAGAACCCTCT
>JAIYDT010000435.1 GCA_027487355.1 Verrucomicrobiaceae bacterium | reverse complement strand
GGATTCGGTGGCGGCTCAGGCGGTCGCGCAGGAAACAAGGCCCCGAACGCTGCGATCGATGAGGTCTCCTCACTCGGCCTGGAAACGAATGCTGAAGAAACCGTCGCTTCCGATGTCAATCAGATCACCGGATCCCTTGCCGTCACCGGCAAGTCGGAACTCGGCGACATGGAAGGCGCGAAAAGTCAGGTCGCGGATGGCCCCTTGAATGGAAACGGAACGATCGTCACCGGAGGTCTGAGGAGCGGAGATGGAGTCATCACCCGCGGCAACATCGATGCGAGCCTCAACAATCCGAACCGAGTCGGGAACCCGCAAGGCACGCCAGTTCGCGAAGACGTGGCTAAACTCGACAGGCCCGCAGCCATTCCAGCGCCAGCAGCCATTGCACCGCCCGCTCCACCCGTAACTGCGGCTCCTGCCAAGCCTGCTTCTGCCAAGGATAATCTATTGTCTGATAACGTTGTATGGAGTGATCCAGACACTCAGAGCCTGAACTCCAAAACCTCAATGGCAGATGGGACGAAAGCACCTGAAGGGATATCCGGCACATCACTTTCAGGCTTGGCGCAAAGGGAGATGATCCGCCGTGGGGAGGCAGTCACAGAAGGCGACCGCTTGCTCATGGAGGGCCGCGATGCCTATGCGAAGGGCGACTACAAGCAGGCAGTGGAAAGATATCACGATGCCCTTGAGAAGATTCCGAATGCCCCCCTTCTGGAAGATCGTCGCAAGAGCTACGGGGATCATCTCACCGATGCCAATGTTGCCCTCGCGCAGCAGTATCGGAAAGTCGGCAAATACGACGAGGCCAGAGCCTTGCTCGGAGAAGTCCTAAAGCCCGGTGCCGATCCCGAGAACGCCGACGCGAAGCGCGAGCTGGCATGGCTCGAAGATCCGCTTCGCACTAATCCCACGCTTGCTTACGAGCACACTGGTGATGTCGACAAGGTTCGCAAGGACCTCTACATCGGCGAAGGGAATTACAACCTTGGCAAATTCGACGACGCCAAGCGCAACTACGAAAACGCTCTCCGCACCGACCCCACCAATTCAGCTGCACGTCGTGGACTCGAAAAGATCGCCTCGGCTCAATCCGACTACTACCGCGCTGCCTATGATCAGACGCGTTCCCAACTGCTGATGCAGGTGGACAAGGCCTGGGAGAAGGCGGTGCCGGATGGAGGGGTCGAATCTTCTCCGACTGCCATGTTCGAGAATCCGCTGAGGAATCGAGAGGACGATCGCGGAGCCGGCAGCGCTCGGGACGTTGAATACATGATCAACGGTGAGAAGACTCAGTTGGAGTCCCAGATCAACATCTTGCTCAACTACTCCGACGATCAGCTTCTTAACTATGCGTCTGGACCTGATCTTCCGGATAACAGCGTCAAGAGCCTTTATCCGACCTATCTCGAACAGAAGCGCGCGATTGATGCACTCAAGAACAAGGGCTTCGCGGACGAACATCCTGACGTCAAAGCCCAGCAACAACAGCTCGAAGCGACAAGAAAGCAATTGGACGAAGGTGTCACCAACTTGCGCGAAACACTCAAGGCCCAGCAAGACATGGCAATTGAACGCCTGGCGAAGGTGAAGACTCTCTCCTCCGAAAAGAAAGGCGAAGCGATTGATACCGCTGTGGATGCCCAGGACTACATCGATGCCAAGACTGAGCTCGATTCCGCCCAGGAGATGCTCAACACCATGAAGGTGAAGCTTCTGGGTGAAACGATCCAGGAGCGGATTCCTTCGAGTTCCATCGTCGTTCACGAAGATCCCGTGATCGAGAAGCCAGGTTGGCTCTCCCTTGATCGCCGTTATCAATCTTCCACTGCGGTTCAGTTCAAACCGAGGAACCCGGGAATCACGGTTCTGGGGAAGGAAACCTCGGGAGCATCCGGACAACCCGTGATGTCGCCGCAGTTTTTCGCGACCGAGTTTGAGATCGTGAAATCGAAGGACGTCCTGATGAAGGTGGCCGAGCAACTGAACCTTTCCAACAAATGGGAGATCCCGAAGGAGAAGGTGGTCGAAGAACTCCAGAAGAGCATCACGGTCAGCAATCGCCCGGGCACCGACCTGATCGACATCAAGGTCAAGAATGACGATGCAGGGACCGCGAGAGACGTCGCAGCTGAAGTCGCCAAGGCCTACAAAAACCATCGAACCGAGATCGAGACAAAGGATTCCGAACGTGCCTTGCAGGAGCTTCGCAAAGCGGTTCGTGCGCAGGAAGAGAAGGTCGAGGAACGGAGGAAGCTGATGACAACGATTGCGCGGACCAAGGGGATTGTTCCTACGGCCCCCACTGCCGAAGCAAACAAGTTGCAGCAAAGCAAGAGCCAGTTGGAAGACCAGATCAAGAACATGCTGACCTACACCGGCGACCAGTTGCTTGCCTACGCATCCAGTCTCGATCTGCATCAGAACGTTGTAAAAGAACTATATCCGCAGTACTTGGGGCAAAAACGGAAAATCGATCAACTCAAGACTCAAGGGATGGCAGAGGATCATCCGTCATACCTGGCGCAGGCTGAGAAACTGAGGCGCATGCAGAAGGAGATGGAGGAGGCTATTACCGTCACTCGGGAAACCTTGATGGCTCAGCTCGATATGGCCGACGACCGACTTGGAACAAGCAAGATCATTCCCCGCAAACCCGCCCCCATCCCCACCGACGAGATTTCCGCCAGCGGCGAGGCGTTCTCGACCTTTTCCCTGCACGTCAGCGATGCCTCGTTCAAGGTCGCCAAGGCGGCAATGGATCGTGGTGAACGCCCGGATCCCGAATCGGTGAGACAAGAGGAGTTCTACAATTCCTTCGACTACGGCGATCCCACTCCGGCTCCTGGCGAACCCGTCGCTTGCGCGATCGAACAGGCGGCCCATCCGATCCTGCCGCAGCGGAATCTGGTCCGCATCGCCATGCGCACCGGGGCCGCCGGTCGCGCCGCGAGCCAGCCGTTGAATCTAACAGTCCTGCTCGATCACTCCGGCTCGATGGAGCGCGAGGACCGTCACGAGGGCTTGAACCAGGCCATCGTTCAACTCGCCTCCCTCCTGAAAGCGGGCGATACGATCACAGTGGCAGGCTTTTCCCGAACTCCGCGCCTGATGGCCGACCGCTTGCCCGGCGAGCGTGCGAAGGAGCTCATCGACATCGTCCGCAACACCCCAAGCGAAGGCGGCACGAACCTGGAGGAAGCCCTCAAGCTCGGTGGCGATCTCGCGCTGCGTCAGAAGAATCCCGCCGCGCAGAACCGCATCGTCCTGCTCACCGATGGCGCTGCCAATCTTGGCAATGCCAAGCCCGAAGACCTCGCCGAACGGATTCGCGCACTCCGGCAGCAGGGTGTTTCCTTCGACGCCGCCGGCCTCGGCGCGGGCGGCGTGAATGATCGCATGCTCGAAACGCTGACCCGCGACGGCAATGGCCGCTATTACCTCATCGACCAGCCCTCGGATGCCGACGCGAACTTCGCCAAGCAACTCGCCGGTGCCTTCCGACCCGCTGCCGAGAACGTGAAGGTGCAGGTCCATTTCAATCCGGCCCGCGTCGGTCGCTACAAGCTCATCGGCTTCGAAAAGCATCGCCTGAAGACCGAGGATTTCCGCAACGACAAGGTCGATGCCGCCGAACTCGCGGCGGAGGAAGCAGGCGTCGCGCTCTATCAGGTCGAAACCCTGCCGCAGGGCACGGGCGAGATCGGCGAGGCCAGCGTGCGATTCAAGGACACCTCGACAGGCCAGATGGTCGAGCAGACCTGGACGATCCCCTACGATGAGAAAGCGGCCGCCTTCGATCAGGCCACGCCTTCGATGCAGCTCGCCTCGCTGGCCGCCCT
>JAIYDT010000423.1 GCA_027487355.1 Verrucomicrobiaceae bacterium | reverse complement strand
TGGGTGAATTTCTCCATGCTGTTCGCCAATCGGCCGATGCGCTCGATGACACCTTGGAAAGTCTTCTCCAGCACCCGCAGTTTCTCGACCGTCTCCTCGCGCTCGGGAGTCGCCAGCAGGCGGATCGTTTCGTCGAGCTGGGCGAGCTCCTTGCGCAGGCGCGGCAGGTCCCGCAGCCGCGAGCTGCCGGCTGGTGGATCGGCCTTGTCGAGGGTCCATTGTTCGCCTCGATGCAGGAAGGTCCGCCAGTCCTCGCGCTTGCGTTGCAGGCCGCCGAGTTCGTCGGCGACCTCCGTGAGTTCTTCCTGTCGCAGGGTCCGCAAACGTCGCAGGCCTTCCTCGCCGATCGTGAATTCCTTCGAGGGCTGGAAATGCTGCCGATGCGGCGGGTCCTTCAACCACCCATCTTTCGAAAACGCGCGCGGGTGCGCATCGAGTTGCGAGGCCTTTTCCACTGCGACGAGATCGCCGTAAAGGTGATGCAGGTAAGCCCGCGCAAGCACGTGCTTGGTTTCGAAAAACGAGGCGATCGTTCCCGCCTTCGCAGCCTTTGGGGCAGGCCCGAGTTCCTCGGTCTGCACCAATGGCTCCTCGACGTGACCGAGCCTCCGCGCCTGATCCCAGGCGGCCTTGAAATCCTCCGCCAGCACCGCGCCGCGACGTTGCCCTAACAGCGATTCGAGCAGCGGCCACCAAGGCTCGGCCTCGGCCTTGACCTCGATCACGCGACCCAGCGCATCAGCCTTTTGCCCGCGTGATTTCAGGGCATCGAGCAGTGGCGATGGCGCGGCGCTGCCCTTGTGATCCAGATCATCCAGCTCGCGCTTCAATCTCGTTTCGCGAATCTCCAGCTCGCGGATCCTTTCCTCGATCGGACGCAGTTGGTCACGCGCGTCGTTCACGATGGTCTGATAGATCCGTGGCATCTTCGCAGCGGCATCGAGGGCGGCGGTTTCATCCGCGCCCTGCATCTGCTTGAGCCAATCGCCTGCCGGGTCCGGCTCCTCCAGGCCGAGGTCCGCCGCGAGACGCAGCCACTGCTTCCAGTGCTGGGTGCGATCGTGGAGAAACTGCCGGGCGCTCTTCTCGGTCTCACGCAGGCCATCAAGTTCGCGCGCGACCTCATCGCGCCGCGTCCGGTCTTCGGCCAGGCGGGTGATTTGCAGATCGTTTCCTGCGACGAGCCGGATCTTGGCAAGCTGTCCGTCGAGTTCATTGCGCTCCTGAAGCGCGGCCTCGTGATCGGAATGTTGCTCGGCATTTTGTCTGCGCAGTTGTTCGAGCTGGGTCCGTCGCGACTCTAACAACTCGCGGCGCTGCTCATGCGCCAGGGCATCACGCAGATGGGCATGGACCCGCGCATCGCGATCGGCCGAATGATACTCGTGATGCCTCGCGCTGATCCGCGTCAGGCGGGCATGCTGGTCGCGCATCTTTTCAAGTCGCTCCTGGGCCCGACGATGGGCATCGACACTCGCCCGCACCGCCTTCACATCTGGCAGTCCGGGCTCCAACAGATAGTCGCGGATGAACTTTTCGAACGACTCGACCGGCTGGAAAGCCATCGAGTTCGGCAGCGTCTTGTTCATCTGCACGCGGTCGAAACCGAGGTGGCTGCGCGAGCCCATTTCCTCGAGATAGGAGGCCTGGCGATCGAAGACCTCGCCACCGAGGTCGCGTTTCACGTGCACGCGGAACTCGTCCTCAGCCATGAAGGCCAGCGCGTTCGGATCGAGGTCGCGGCTGAGGAAATCCTCCCTCTCCAAACGTCCGGGAACCGTGAACCACAATGTCCGTGGGCGGGCGGTAGGGCCTTCGAACTCGATGCGCGCGCCCCAGGTTTCGCGGCGCGGGGTGGTCTCGCCCTTCACCAGCGGCCAGACGAATTCCAGACCGGCAAGCGTGACGCCCGAGGGTCGCAGGTAGCGCTCCTGGCCGTCATTGCCCTGCGTGTTGGTGTCGCACAGGCAGTAGCCGCGCAGCGAGCGTCCACTGCCCGCCCCGGCGGCGGCCTTGTTGAAACGGCTGAGCGATTCACCCAGCATCACGAACTGGATCAGGTCTAACAGAACGCTTTTTCCCGAGCCGTTGGCCCCGGTGATCAGCGACAGGCCGGAGACATCGATGAAGCGCCGGTAGCCATACCAGTTGATGGCGAGGATGCGGCTGAGATGGACGCGTGTGGGCATGTCAGGCTTCGGTAGTGGGGGTTCCAGCGGCGTCGGAAGGTTGGTAAAGCGCGGCACGGGCGAGGCAGGATTCAAGGCTGTCGAAGGGGATCACGCGCGGCAGGCTGGGCAGGACCTCGATCAGGGTTTCACCGAGCTGCGAGGCACCTTCCGGCTTGTGCGTGCGGATCAGGCGATGGCGTTTCAAGCGGCTCAGCAGCGAGTCGAGGTGCGTCTTTTCCGGCGGGTCGATCTTGTCGAAGGTGTTGCGGAATCGCGTCCACAGATCATCGACTGTTAGAATGACCGCGCTGCTGGCCTCGTTGGTGCGGTGATCGTCCCACACGCGCCACAGCACGAGCAGGAGCAGGGTTTCATCCTTGGTGAACTGGGAAAGCAGGTGGCAGGCCTCCGGTCGTGGCCTTGCCTGGAGCAGCGAGAAATCATCGTCCACGATCAACTCCAGCCCGAGCGGCGAAAGGTAGTCGCCGAGGTGCTCGCGGTAATGGTCCCGCGCCAGAAGAAAGAGGTCTCGCCCCGCGCCGGTGCTGCCGAGCAGGGTGCCGCGCCCGAGAAGCTCGCCAAGGATTTCGCGGATCGCCGGACGATCGTCCTCGGGGACATCGGACCAGAAACGGGGCCAGTAGGGATCGGACATGATGGGGGAAATCGGTTAGAGCCGGGAGATTTCGAAGCGTTCCATCTGCCAGCCTGCTTGCGGATCACGCGGGATCGAGTCGGGTTCGAGGCCGGTGGTTTTGCCCGGGCCGTCGATGCGCCATTTCACCCGCTGACCGTCGGCGGTGACGGCGTGGTCGTAGGCGGCGATGGCCAGCAGATCGAGCATCTCGTCGAGGTCTGCTGCGGCGAATCCCGAAGTCGCGATCGTGGCGGCCTTTTCCGGCATGAGCCGCGCCACCAGCCGAGCGGCCCGCTGAGGGGTGAGAGCCAGCCGCTGGCGTTCGCGGAGGGCGGCCAGGGTGTCGTCCTCGGATTCCGAGCGCGATTCGCCGTCGCTGCCGAACGTTAGATCGGCCGGAGCCTTGGTGCGACGCGTGCGGGCCAGCGACTCCAGCCCGAAGAAAAACTTCACCTCCGGAATCTGGGGCGCGAAGTCAGGTTCGGTTTCGCGAAGGGCACTGAGGCGGGTGCCATCGTGCGTCAGATTCACCGCCTCGCAGTAGGCCTTCACGATTTCCGGACGCCGTCCACGCAGCTCGGTCTGATAGCGGTAACGTTGCTGCGAAAGCTGGTTGAACGAGGCCATGCGGGCATCGATCGCATCCGCCACCAATCGGATCGCGGAAAGTCGGTGCTCGAGATCGCGCAGCGCCTTCTCGGCCCGATGATAGGCCTCCGACTCGTCCCAGTGGTAATGCGCGGCCAGGCCTTGGGCGAGGCGCTCCTTCGAAAGCGGATCATCGCGACGCTCTGCCACCATCGAGCGCAGCACCTGGAGGCGGGGCAGCAGTCCGCTTCTACGAAGGGCATCGTAGCAAACCATGTGCTGACCGGCGCCGAACTCGGCATAAAGCAGCCGCAGGGTTTCCGCAGGCGAGTCGCTGAGACGCTGGCGGCGGTCGAAGAGCGAGATGAGTTTCTCCACTCCATGAAGCTGGATGATGGCGTTCTCAAGGCGCGAGTTGACGTCGGTCACGGTCGCACGGAACGGATCGGGATCGTGCAGGCGTGGATCGAGGATGCCAGGGCGTTCGAGGGTTTCGCAAACGCCGCGCACGGTGTCGGCGAAGGTCTTGAGCTCGGCGATTTCATCCTCCGCCAGCTCGCGCAGCAGCCGCAGCAGTGGGCGTAGTCCGGGCGAAACGAGGGCCCAGCGTTCGTGCAGGCCGAGCTGCTGGTCCTCGATCCAACGGGCATCGCAGAGGCGGTTGAAAATCTGACCGGCCCGCTGGCGGGCATCGCGCAGGGAGGCCCCCTCGTCGTCCTCCAGCACGATCTCCGGATGCGCGGCCAGGATTTCCCGGATCAGCGCGATGGCGTCGGTCTGCGGGATGCGACCCGCCTCACCGGCCTCGTCGGCCAGCCGCTCCGCGCAATCGACATAGATGGCCGCCGACGGTCGGGTCAGCGGGCGGAAAAAGTCCCGCGAGACGGACGCGAGAAGCTTTTCACTGAGATTCGGCGGGATCATGCGGCGGGGGCTAGCCTAGCCGCCGCATGATCCGCAACCCAAGCGAGAATTGCAGGATCCGCTCAGTGGGCGGCGTCCTTGAAATGCTCGCCGAGGAAATCGCGGCCGAAGTCGCCGTTGAAATCGCGCCACACCGTGTGCTGGTGGTTGGCGTTGTTTTGGGAGTTCGCGGCCTCGATCAGGAAGGTCGGACCCTGGATGCGATAGTAGTAGGCCTCGCCCGGCTTCAGTCCACCGGCCCAGCCGAAATGGATCTTCTCAACGCCCGCTTCCTTGATTTGCTTCAGCTCGGCCTCGACCACCATGCTGCGATAGCGGCCGACGTACTCGTTCACGACCTTCATCAGCGAATCCTTTTGGGTGTCGGTCAGCGAGTTGTAATCGACCCCAACCGTTTCCAACTGCTGCACGCTGCGCTGCGCGGACGTCAGGATCTCCGCCGGTGGCTTGTCGGTGAAAACGACGGCCTTTCCGGCCTCGGCCAGCGTCGTGGCCAGCGTGCGCGCCAGGTCCTCCTCGGCGGCCAGCACTCGTGTGCCCTTCTTCGGTCCCTCGCGGACCTCGCCGGGATTCGTGCCCATGAACGATGGCGTCGCGGCCAACTTGCCGCCGGCCAGCGTCAGGTTGATCGAAAGATGGTGGCCCTCGAAGCGCCAGCTCCAGCCCTTCGCATCGCCGGGCTCGCCGAAGATGCTGACGAAGTATCTTTCCGGATCGCGCTTCACCGGATCGTTCTCGAGCGCGGCCAGCACGGCCTCCAGCGACATGATCGTCTCGGCCTTCAACGCGCCCTTCTCGCTGAGTCCCGCCTTCAGCAGGGCGATGCCCGCCTTTTTCTCCTCCTCCGTCATTTCCTTCAGGGGCAGGCCCTTGCGCGGCTGTGGAATGAAGGCCCAGTTGTCACGCTCCGGGGAATCGAAGGAAAACAGCGCCTTGGCTTTCTGTTCCGGCGTCAACAGCCCGATGAAGGCCTTGGCCTTGTCGGCCATCTCAGCCGCCTGATCGGCCTGCGCCACCGTCGCCGCCATCAGCGCGACCAAAGGAAGGAGTTTGAAGGTCATTCGGCAGACTACGGAGAAATCCGGCGGACTGTCACATAAATCCTTGAGAAGTCACCACACTCCCGTGCGGCTTTCCATCCTGACAGGGATCGACGAAAATCAGGGATCCGCTTCAGGCCGTCATTTCGAAAACGGATCCCACCCACCTGTTAGAGCGATTTGCTTATCGCTCGCATCCGTGAGCTGGCCGATGACCGTCAGCGACAGCTTCGGAAACGCGGCCTTCCAGTTCGCGGAAAGCTGCGGCCATTTCTTCGGGGAAAGCGTGAGCAGCAGCTCGAAGTCCTCGCCATCCTCGATGGCCTGATCGAGGGTGCAGCCACGGGTTTTCGGGATGCTGTTGGAGTCCAGAGCGAAGCCGCAGCCGCTGGCCTTGGCGAGGCGCGGGAGGTCCTTGGCGAGGCCGTCGGAGAGGTCCATCATCGCGCTGGGCTTGGCGTGTTGGACCAGCCAGCGCGACTCGGCCTGGCGCGGGGTGAAAGTGAGGTGCTTGCCGGTGATCGAGCCGCCGAGCTTGCCGGTCACGAGGATCAGGTCGCCGGGCCTGCCGCCGGAGCGGAGGACGAGATGGTTCCGATCCACCAGGCCGGTGGCGGCGATGGAGATCATGGCGGCAGAACCTTCCGGGACGCGGGTGGTTTCTCCCCCGGCGAGGGTGCCGCCAAAGGCCTTGAGGCAGTCGGCCATGCCGCGATAGATCGACTCGACGAAGGCGACCGGCCAGTGCGCGGGCAGCGCGATGGTGACGAGGAATCGATCAGGGATTCCCCCCATCGCGGCGAAGTCGGAGGTGACGCGGGCGATGGCTTTCCAGCCGATCTTGCGCGGCGGGGCGGTGGCCAGGAAATGGACGCGCTCGACCATGGCATCGGTCTTCAGGAGTTGCAGCGGCCGACCCTTTCCCTGATCGACCACCGCACAGTCGTCACCGGGTCCGGCGAGCGGATCGGGATCGCGCGGCATCTTTTCGATGAGCCGGGAGATGAGCGCGTCCTCGCCGAGCTGCTGGAGGGTCTTTTTCACGTCCCGGGGTCGAGCGGCAGATTGTAGGCGCGGGCGATGGCCTGGATCAGCACGGTGGCTCCATTGAAGCAGAAATGGACGGAGATCGGGGCCCAGAGCGATCCGGTTTTTTCGTAAAGTACGACCAGCACCAGCGCGAGGATGGAAAGTGGCAGCAGGGCGGCGAGGTTGCCATGGGCAGCCCCGAAGACGAGGGCCGAGCAGATCGCGGCGGGCCACGGACCCGCGAACTTCTTGGCGGCGGCATAGAAGTAGCCTCGGAACACGATCTCCTCGCAGACCGGGGCGACGAACACCGCGGCGAAGGCCATCAGTCCGAGGACGACCGGGTCCTTGCTGTCCTGAAGGAGCTTCACGGCATCCTGCACTCCCTCACCACCGAGGGACTCGATCCATTTCATGTAGCCACCGAACTGGAGGCCGGCCATGAGGATCCACATCGAGACGACGGTGACGGGAGCGATCAGCAGGGCCCAGGGCCATTGCTTCCATTTCAGCCCGAGCCAGGTGGTGATTCGAACCCGCCAGGCCATGATCCCGATCGTGCCGCCAGCGAGAAACAAGTGGAAGCCGATCGAGGTGATCAGGTTGGCGGCGTCGATTTTGTTCTCCGGCTGTTCCGCCATTTTGGCCGATCCGATCGCCAGGCCGGCGAAGACCAGGAAAATGAAACCGAGCCAGAGCAGATCGAGTTTCCGGAAATGCCGGGTGGCGATCCCCGGGGTGGCCGGCAGCGATGGCAGGACGGGCAGGACGTTGGAAACGGTGGCTGGTGTCGCGTAAGGCGACTCGGCGGCCGCCTCGACCAGGACCGAAGCGGGGAGTTCGACAAAGCGCGACTCGCCCGAGTCCGCTGCGGGCAGATCGAGGGGTGACTCCTCCAGCAGGGTGGCCCTCGATTTCAACGCCCGGATGGCACTGGCCACGACAAACAGCCCGGCGGCGCTGAGAAAGGTGGTCTGGAAGATTTGAACAGGCAGCTCGGACACGCTGGCGACATTGAGGGAGCGTCCGGCTGTCTGCCAGAGGGAAAATCTTCAGAAGTCCGTGTCAATTCGAAGGATCTGAACATCGAGATCATTTGGTAGTCTTGGTTCCTTCATGAAGTTTCCGAAGTCGGGTTTCCCAACAGGCCGGTCCTTCCCAACCATGCCTGCCGATCGGTGCTTGCCCGTCGGTTTCCCGAGCCGTTCGTCGGCAGCTGGGCTGGCGCTCCGGCCCCCGGGTGCCTAGTCCGTCACCCCAGCCCGCAATGAAATCAGTCCTCCCGGTTTCTCATGAAATCCGCGACTTGAGAGAAAAATGCATCGAGATCCAACTGCGCGGCGGCAGGCAGATCCACCTCCTCCATGGCCTCCCGCATGAGTTTCAGCCAGCGATCGCGCTCGGCCACTCCGATGGAAAAAGGCATGTGCCGCATCCGCAGCCGGGGATGCCCGCGGCTCTCAAGATAGCGGGTATCACCTCCAAGCCGGAACCAGAGGAATTCCCGCAAGCGCTGCTCGCTGCCCTCCCAGTCGTCCGAGGGATACATCGGCCCAAGGAGATCATCCTGACGAATGCGACGGTAAAACGCGGCCACCATTTCAGAGATGCCATCTTCACCGATGGCGGCGTAAAGTTCGGCTTCGCTCATGGGTTCATCCTGACAAACGGAAAACGGGTGACCAGCGCAACTCTCGCGTGACTTGCGGGTTGAACCGCCGGAAATGCCCTGTTTGGGGGTTGCCATCTCCTATATTCGTGTGATGGGAGCCTTTGGCTTGAAAGATTCTTGACCTTGGCTAAGGATCGCCCCGCTGCCGCCTGATGATGAACGATCCGAGCCATCCCCCTACCTTTGCCGCCCCTGATCCGCAGGTGCTCTCGGCGTTGTTTCCCGGATATGATATTGAAAGCCTGATCGCCACGGGAGGCATGGGAGCGGTTTATCGAGCTGTTCAGCGCTCCCTTGACCGGGTCGTGGCCATCAAGATCCTTCCGAGGGAATTCGGGGCGGACCCCGCGTTCCGCGAAAGCTTCGAAGCCGAGGCCAAGGCCATGGCGAAGCTCAATCACCCGAACCTGATCGGCGTGTTCGATTTCGGTGAGGTGGACGGCATGCTTTTCATCATCATGGAGTTTGTTTCCGGTGGCTCCCTGTACCACTTCGCCTACGGCAAGGCCCTGGACGGAGTCACGGCGGGACATCTGGTCGAAGCAGTCTGCGACGGACTCGCCCACGCCCATGAGCACGGCATCCTTCATCGCGACATCAAGCCGGCGAACATCCTGCTCGATGCCCAAGGTCGGCCCAAGATCGGGGACTTCGGACTTGCCCGCGTCATCGGGAAGCAGGTTGAAGCCGGGGAAACCGTTTACGGCACCCCGCACTACACCGCTCCGGAGGTCATCAATCATCCGGCCTCGGTCGATTCCCGTGCGGACATTTTCTCGATTGGCGTGATGCTTCACGAGCTGCTCACGACCAAGCTGCCGGCCAACGACCAACGACCTTCCTCCGCCATCTCGGGCTGTGATGCGCGCTTCGACGCCATTATCAAACGGGCGACCAATCCTCGCCCGGACCTCCGATATCCGAGTGCCGCCGCCATGGGCAAGGACCTCAAGTCCGTGGTGGATGCACTGAGCAGTTCCAAACTTCGCTCCGCTGCTGCGCCCGCCGCCAACCGCCCCGGCGCCCGCGGCCCCGTCACCACCAGCTACCCCGTGGCGGCCGCCCCTGTTTCCAATCGGCCCGCCCCCCGCATCCCGACACCCGTTGCCACCCAGGCGCGCAAGTCCGGCGGTGGAGGCACGATGGTGGTCGTGGTGATCATTCTCGCCGCCGCCGCAGCCGCCTACTTTCTCACCAAAAAGCCGCCGCAACCACCGCCTGCGGCCCCTGCCCTGGACGCAGTCCCTTCAGCGGCCCTCTCACCTTCGACCTCCAACACGAAACCTTCGGAGCGCCTTCCGGATAAGCCCACCACCCGCCAAGAACCCAAGGCCCCAAACCAGCCCGAGTTTCCCCGCCCGACCACGCCGGAAGTCACCCGGCAGCCGAAGCCTGCGGATCCCGCCTTCGTCGAACAACCCGAGATCAAGCCCGACAAGCCAGCAAGCAACTTCGACCTGGAGGGCTTTCTCGGCCGGGCTCGCGACATCACGCTCGCCAAGGCCCAGCCCAACGTGCTCAAGCGCCAGGAAGGCCTTGCCAGAAACGTGGATGCGTTCGGACGTGGTCTGAAACGAATCTCCCGCCGTCTCGAATACGGCCAGGACGCGGCCGATTACAAGATCGAGAAGCTCCTCGAAACCAGCCGCGAAAAGGGCAACCGGATCCCGGAAAAATTCGATTCCAAGGAAATCAACGACAAGATCGGCGATCAGGTCCGCGATGTGTTCGCCGAGCACCTCGCCGCCCAGGCCAAGCTCGACAGCCAGCTTTCCGCCGAACTCCTCGAGCTTTCCCGCAGCACCTACATCCTCGGCATCGAGCTGCAGATCAAGCGGCTCAAGGCCCAGAACGATGAGACCGCCGCAGAGTCCCTCGCTGCGGAAATCACCGCCACCCAAGCGGATCCGGTTCACTTTGAGACCCTGATGCTCGGTGGACCGGTCGTCCCTCCCGTCGAGGAGCCCAAGAAGGATGAAAAGAAGGACGAGCGAAAACTTCCGCCCCTCTGATTTAATCGTTCTTCCACTGGCGGCCTCTGGATTCCCGCCTAAGCTCGGCGCGTGTCCGCGAAGAGAGAGAATCCCGTCAGCCAGCCCTCCGCCTCCATCCAGATCCGCGGGGCGCGCCAGCACAACCTGAAGGGCCTCGATCTCGATCTGCCGCTCGGCCAGCTCACGGTCGTCACCGGTCCCTCCGGCTCCGGAAAATCCTCGCTCGCCTTCCACACGCTCTACGCCGAGGGCCAGCGCCGCTACGTCGAGACCTTCTCACCCTACGTCCGGCAGTTCTTCGACCGCATGGACAAGCCGGACGTCGATCGCATCGACGGCATCCCGCCTGCCATCGCCATTGAGCAGAAGAACAACGTCCGCACCACCCGCTCGACCGTCGGCACCCTCACCGAGCTCAACGATTACCTGAAGCTCCTCTTCGCCCGACTCGCGAAAGGCTACGACCCACACAGTGGCGAGGAAATCCAGCCCGACAGCCCCGAGTCCGCCGCCGATTGGGCCTTCGCGAGTCTCCCGGGCAAGCAGGTCCTCATCACCTTCCCGGTCCCGATCCCGCCGGAGACCAAAAGCGCCGAGCTCTTCCCCTTCCTCAACCAGCAAGGCTTCCTCCGCATCGTCCTCGACGGCTTGGTCCTCCGCACCGATGAGCCACCGCAGTCGGAAATCACCAGGCTCAAGACCCACATCGACGTCGTCCAGGACCGCCTCCCTCTAACAGCAGCCAATCGCCTGCGCCTCCTCGAAGCCCTCGAAAGCGCCTTCCACCTGGGCAAAGGCCGCTCCTCAATCGTTGACCCCTCCTCCTTCGACGTTGGACGTTCGATGTTCAATGTTCAGCGTTCCTTCTCCAACACCTGGCACAACCCCGCCACCGGCTTCACCCTCCGCGCCCCGGTCCCATCGCTGTTCTCCTTCAACAACCCGCTCGGAGCCTGCCCGAAGTGCCGCGGCTTCGGGCGCGTGATCGGGCTCGACCTCGACAAGGCCGTCCCTGATCCCGGCCTCTCGATCCGCAAGGGCGCGATCAAGCCCTTCCAGGGCGAACGCGGCGACGAGTGCCAGAGGGATCTGCTCCGCCATTGCCGCGAGCGCGACATCGACACCTCCATCCCCTGGGAGGATCTCGACGAGGACGTCCGCGAGTGGATCTACTACGGAGACAGTAAATCATCCACCCTCACCGATCTCGAGAACACCGAGGAACTCTGGCGCGACGGCAAGTGGTACGGAGTAAAAGGCTTCTTCGACTGGCTGGAAACCAAGGCCTACAAGATGCATGTCCGCGTCTTTCTCAGCCGCTACCGCTCCTACACCGCCTGCCCGGACTGCCGGGGCAAACGCCTCCAGCCCGAGGCCCTCTGCTTCAAGGTCAACGCCAAAACCCTCCCCGAACTCTGGGCCCTCCCCGTCTCCGACCTCCAGCTCTGGTTCTCTTCCCTGATCACCGATCACCGATCACCAGACCCTTCCCTCCAACTCATCCTCACCGAGATCACCACCCGCCTCCGTTACCTCGACGAAGTCGGCCTCGGCTACCTCACCCTCGACCGCCAGACCCGCACGCTTTCCGGCGGCGAAATCGAACGCGTCAACCTCACCACCTGCCTCGGCGCGTCTCTAACAGGAACCTTGTTCGTCCTCGATGAACCCACCGTCGGCCTCCACCCGCGCGACATCCATCGCCTCGTCGGCATCATGCACGGCCTGCGCGACAAGGGGAACACCCTCGTCGTCGTCGAGCACGAGGAAGCCGTCATGCGCGCCGCCGACCACCTCATTGACCTGGGTCCAGGAGCCGGCCAGCACGGCGGTGAAATCGTCTATCAAGGGCCGATTGAAGTTCCAAGTTCCAAGGGCCAAGTTCCAAGGAAGAAGTCTTCCAAATCCCCAATCTCCAATCCCCAATCTCCAATCGCTGCAGGCACTCTCCCCTGGCTCTCCGGCGCGCGGTCCATCGCCATCCCGGAAACCCGTCGCAAGCCCGGCAAGGCGAAGTTGGAGATCCGTGGAGCCTCGCGACACAACCTCCGCAAGCTCGACGTCACCGTCCCGCTCGGCCTGTTCTGCTGCCTTACCGGGGTTTCGGGTTCGGGGAAATCCACCTTCGTCCACGACGTCCTCTACCTGAACCTCGCCCGCAAGTTCGGCAAGGAGGTCGATGGCGACGCCGCCCGCGTTTCCGAACTACTGGGATCCTCGTATCTCGGCGGTGTCGAGCTGGTCGATCAGTCGCCGATCACCCGCACGCCGCGCTCGACGCCCGCCGTGTTCCTCGGAGCCTTCGATCCGATCCGACAGCTCTTCGCCAACACCGAGGACGCCAAGGCACGCGATCTCAACACCGGCTTCTTCTCGTTCAACTCCGGCGATGGCCGCTGCGACCGCTGCGCCGGCGCGGGCTTCGAGAAGGTCGAGATGCAGTTCCTGTCCGACCTCTACGTCACCTGCCCAGACTGCAATGGCCGACGCTTCAAGTCCTCCACGCTCGACATCCACTACCTCGGAAAATCGATCGCCGACATCCTCGAACTGACCGTCGATGAGGCCATCGCCTTCTACGCGGCGGACGGAGTTCCCACCCAGTTCCAGAAGCGCCACAGCCAGATCGTCAAGCTGCTCGCGCCGCTCGCGGAGGTCGGTCTCGGCTATCTCAAGCTTGGCCAGCCTCTCAACACCCTTTCCGGCGGCGAATCCCAACGCATCAAGCTCTGCCAGCTCCTCGCCGAGACCGACGCCCAGTCGCCGAACACCAAAGGCAAGCTCCTCATCCTCGACGAGCCGACCACCGGCCTGCATTTCACCGACATCGAACGGCTCCTCGGCGTCTTCCAATCGCTCGTCGATTCCGGCCACTCGCTCCTCGTCATCGAGCACAATCTCGACGTGATGAAATGCGCCGACTGGATCCTCGACCTCGGCCCCGAAGCCGGCGCGAAAGGCGGCCAGCTCGTCGGCGAAGGCCCCCCCGAACACATCATCACCCTCGGCACCGAAACCGCCCGCTTCCTCAAGCCCGAGCTCCGGAGCGGCGACATCCCTGTCGCCAAAAAATCTCCCAATCTCCAATCTCCAATCCCCAATCCCTCTTCTTCTTCCTCCATCCAGCTCCGCGGCGCCCGCCATCACAACCTCAAGAACATCTCGCTCGACATCCCGCGCGACCAGTTCGTCGTGATCTCCGGCCTCAGCGGCTCCGGGAAATCCACCCTCGCCTTCGACATCCTCTTCGCCGAGGGCCAGCGCCGGTTCCTCGACTCGATGTCTGCCTACGCCCGACAGTTCGCCGAGCAGCTGGAAAAGCCCGAGCTCGACCTCCTCGCCGGACTTCCTCCCACGGTCGCGATCGAACAACGCGTCTCGCGCGGCGGCGGAAAATCCACGGTCGCCACCGTCACCGAACTCTGGAACTTCATCCGCCTGCTCTACTCGAAGCTCGGCACCCAGTTCTGCCCGGACTGCCAGGTGCCGGTGGAGAAGCAGTCCGTCGCCGCCATCGAAAACACGATCCGCACCTACCTGAAAAAAGGTCCGGTCTCGATCCTCGCGCCCGTCATCCGTGGCCGCAAAGGCTTCCACACCGAAGTCGCCGAGTGGGCGCTGAAACAGGGATATACCAGGCTTCTAGTCGACAAGCAGTTCAAGGACGCCGAAAATTTCCAACGCCTCGAACGCTTCAAGGAACACGACATCGACGTCGTCGTCGCCGAAGTTCCAAGTTCCAATGGTCAAGTTCCAAGCAAGTCTTCACCGATCACCGATCACGGATCACTCGGCACCCTGATCCCCCGCGCCCTCGAAATCGGCAAAGGCACCATCAAACTCTACGCCGACAAGAAGTTCCTCATCCTCTCCAGCGAAGCGAGCTGCCCGTCGTGCCGTAAGTCGTTCGAGGAACTCGACCCGCGCCTGTTCTCCTTCAACTCGCCCCACGGCTGGTGCCCGGATTGCCGGGGGCACGGGCTGGTGCCGAAACGGCGGCGCATGCTCGACACCTCACGCTTCGATTCCGTCCTGGAGGCGGAACTTGATGCCGACCGTGCGATTGAACGCATGGAGGACGAGGAGCTCATCGAGTGTCCGTCCTGCAAGGGTGCGCGACTCAACCGCATCGCCTCCTGCGTCCAGCTCGCCGGCACGCCGATCCGCGATCTCTCCAGGCTCGCCATCGACCACGCCACCACGCATTTCGAAAAACTCTCGTTCAAGGGCGACCGCGATTCGCTCATCAGCCGCGACATCATCCCGGAGATCCGCCAGCGGCTTTCGTTCCTGCAGGAGGTCGGCCTCGGCTACCTCCAGCTCGACCGCTCCGCCAAGACCCTCAGCGGCGGAGAGAGCCAGCGCATCCGCCTCGCCGCCCAGCTCGGCTCGAACCTCCGCGGCGTGCTCTACGTCCTCGATGAACCGACCATCGGGCTTCATCCACGCGACAACGCCGCCCTCCTCGAAACCCTCATCGCCCTGCGCGACAAGGGCAACTCGCTCATCGTCGTCGAGCACGACGAAGACACCATCGCCCGAGCGGATCACCTCATCGACCTCGGTCCCGGAGCCGGACGTCTTGGCGGGGAAATCGTCTACCAAGGACCGCCGCCTCAAGTTCCAAGTGCCAACGGCCAAGTTCCAAAGAAGAGGAAGTCTTCAAAAACTTCGACGTTGGATGTTGGACGTTCGATGTTCGATGTTGAGCTCTCTCCGACTTACCGTGCCCTCTCCCACCCGATCATTCACCCGACTCGTGGCGAGCGACGGGCGGTTAAGAAGGATCATCCGTTTTTGAAGATCAACGGGTGCACGGCGAACAATTTGAAGAATCTCGATGTCGCGATTCCGCTCGGGCGGCTCACGGTTCTAACAGGCATCTCCGGTTCTGGAAAATCCTCGTTCATGCACGGCTGTCTTGCCGTGGCGGCGGCGGGGAAGAAGCAGACGAAGTCGGCCACCTACAAGTCCGCCACCGGCTTCGAGAAGATCCAGAACGTCTATGAGGTCGATCAGTCACCGATCGGAAAAACCTCGCGCTCCTGCCCGGCGACCTATGTGAAGATCTTCGACGACATCCGCGCCCTCTACGCCCAGCTTCCGGAGGCCCGCATGCGCGGCTTCGAGGCCTCGCGCTTTTCGTTCAACACCGAAGGCGGCCGCTGCTCCGACTGTGGCGGCAACGGTCGCGTGAAGCTGGAAATGGATTTCCTGCCGTCCACCTGGGTGCATTGCGAGACCTGCAACGGCCAGCGCTACAACTCCGCCACGCTGGAAGTGACCTTCCGCGACAAGACCATCGGCGATGTCCTCGCGATGACCATCGACGAGGCCGCAGCCTTCTTCGAGTCCCAGCCACGGCTTTCCCGCCCGCTACAGCTCCTCGCCGACACCGGCCTCGGCTATCTCCAGCTCGGCCAGGCTTCACCGACGCTCTCCGGCGGCGAGGCGCAGCGCATCAAGCTCGTCTCCGAACTCACCAAGGGCCGCGTCTCGGTGAAGAACGTCAAAACCCTCAGCCGCACCAACCTTTACCTGATCGAGGAGCCCACCGTCGGCCTCCACCTGGAGGACGTGAAGCGCCTGATCGACGTCCTGCACCGCCTCGTCGATGAAGGCCACACGGTCGTCGTCATCGAGCACCACATGGCCGTCGCCGCCGAAGCCGACTGGGTCCTAGACATCGGCCCCGAAGCCGGAGCCGCCGGGGGCACCCTCGTCGCCCAAGGCACGCCGGAAACCGTGGCGAAATCGAAGAAGTCCCGCACTGCGCCATTTTTGAACACCGCATTGCGCCTCTGAAATCTCCAACCAAGCTTCGAGACTTGATGAACGAGATCCCATGTCAGGGTTACGCAGTGCAGCCGGTTTCAGTAGAACACGCTCAGCGCCGCCGCGACCGAAGCCTGACCGAGTCGATCCCGGATCAAGATTCTGAGCGTTGCTTCCTTTTGGGAGATGGCGATCAAGTGCGCGTTGGGGAAGCTCACGTTGCCAAAACGTATCGAGTTGTTGTGGCAGGAAGCAGAGGCTGCGGACATCGCGATTTTACCTATACGCCCGGGACATCTTGCAGGCAATCATTGTCTTATCTGGGAACTGGAGTAGAGCTGACTCGTCAGGGTGTCAACAACGCGGTGGACATTCTCATGGCAGCACTCCATGCGTGATCAGCCAGGCCCGCCATTGGGCGAGGATTCCGGTTGTTGGGGCGGTGTAGAAGGTGGTGTTTTGGATGTTGTGGGCGTTGTTCGCAGGGGTGATCCCGGTGGTGTCATAGAAGATGCGGGTGTTGGTCACGCCCTGGGTGTTGAGCAGGGTTTGCAGGAGCAGTGAATCGGCCGGCGGCACGATGGTGTCGGTGCTGCCATGGAACATGATGGTGGGGGCGGTGATATGGCTGGCCTCGGCGGCGCTGGGCTCGCTCAGATCGGCGGTTTCATGGATGCCGCCGGCAGTGAACCCGAGGGCTTTCAGTTCAGAGCCGAAATCGGACGCGGCACCAATGGCGGCAAAGGCGCCCCGGCTGTGGCCCCACAGGGCGAGTCGGTTGACGTTCACGTCGCTTCGCGTGGCGAGAACAGCCTGACAGGCGCGGATCCGGGCGAGGTTTTCGGGCGAGTAGCCCCAGGTGGTGTTGTCCTGCGTGGCACCCGCCATGTGGGTGAGGTTCGCGGCGATGCAGGCGAGTCCCCACGGGCTCATTTCATTCGCACGTTGCAGACCAAAGCCGCCCGCCGTGCCACTGGTGCCGTGATTGATGATGAGTGCGGGAAATGGTCCTGCGCCGGCGGGTTTGATGAAGATGCCGGTGACCGTGCGCTGCGCATCGGAATAGGTGAAACTGTTTCCCGTAAAGTTGATATTGAAGGTGCCCCAGTTGCGCACGCGGTAGAAGCGTCTGGATGCGGATGTCGGATGTGTCCCGGTCTGCGAGCCATTGTCGGTCCAGTTCATCGCGGTGGTCGTGGCCTGCACGGAACTGCCGAGCTTCGTCCAGCGCGTGAGATCATCGCTGACTTCGATTTGATACCATGCGTCCGGTGCAGTCGCCCAGCCGAGGGTGACGGTGCCGTCGCTGTTGCGTGTCGCGTTCGCGGTCCACTGCGGTGCACTGGGCGGAGCCTCAATGACGAGTGTGTAGCTCTGCGTGGCGCTGCCGCCGGTTGCATCCGTGACCTGCACGGTGATGCTGTGGCTGCCAGTTTGCGTGCTGGAGCCGCTGAGGAGGCCGCTGCTGTTCAAGTTAATGCCGCTGGGCAAAGCGCCGCCGATGATGGCCCATGCATAGGGTGGGGTGCCGCCACTGGCGCTGAGCGTGATGTTCAAGCTGGAGCCATGCGCCGCGCTGAGGCTGGTGCCGCCCTGGCTGCTGCCAAAGGTGACCGTGACGGGTGGCCCCGGAAGCGCGGCGAGAAAGTCATGCCAGCGCTGAAACTCCGCCGTGTAGCCAGAGAAATCGACATCGGCCTGATAGTGCTCGTAGTAGCGGCATTGGAAATCATTGAAGCCGTAGTCCATGCCGTCCTCGGGGCTGCCGTTGAGGTTGTTGTCCACATGGTCTGCGGAAAAAGGACGCGACCAAGACCCGAGCACTTGATAGCCAACGTAGGTTTGATCCTGCGAGTCAAAGAGCGCGGCGGTGAAACTGTGGTTGGGAAGGCCGGTCCATGGCTCGGCATCCGCAGCCGCGCGGTTGGCAGCGAGATTTTCCATCCAGAAGCCGACGCGCGGGCGGGTCGTGCCATTGTGCTGGGCGAGGATGGCCTGCCGCAGCGACTCCCAGGCGACGGGGCTGGCGGTGGTGTCGGTGTAAGTCCAGAATCCAATCATCGTCGGCACGTTGGGGAAATTGTCCGTGACGTTCGCGAGATGCGTGAGCACGCCGCCTTCAAACAACGTTCGCGTGTATCCTGGGATGTCGCGAATTTGCACACCCGTCAGCGGGCGGATGCCGCTCTTGAGCCCGGGTATCCACAGATCGACGGCGGCGAGGCGCGGATGATTGCGCAACGGCACGCCATCGACGAGGTGATTGCCCAGAGCCACGAGCAGCAAGCGAAAGCGTTCCTGCGCGGCGGGGTTCCATGGCACAGGCTGAGTGGTGGCGGGCGAGCCTGCGGTGTAGGTCACGACGCCGGGTGCCGTATTCAACCAGGACGGCAAAACCCCGGTGCCGAGCAGCAGTGAGAGCTTCTGCCCGGCGGGTAGCTTCGAGAAGATGTTGGTGATGATGGTGAAGTCAAACACGCCATTCGTTGGCTCCAGCGTGTCCCACTCGGTGCGGAGCACGTAGCCATCGACGAAGGGCAGGTTGCGAATGTTGCCATCCCGCATGCGGACACCGCTGATAAGTGAACCCGCGGTGCTATCGAGCAGGTAAATGCCGCGCGGCTGTTTGAAGCCGTTGTTCGCCGATGCTGCATCGAACACGCTGAAGATGAACTCACCCACTGCCGAAGCACCAAGCGGATCGGTGACGCGGAGCTTGATCACCGCAGTGCCCTTTTGCCCGCTCACAGGGGTGATCTGCACCGTGCGGCTCGCCCCGCTGCCACCGAGCGTGATGTTCGCATTCGGCACGAGGCTGGTGTTTGAAGAAGTGGCAGTGACAAACAAGGATCCGGCCGCAGTTTCGGTGTCTCCAACCGTGAAGGTGACCGACGACGGAGTCTGCCCCGGACTGGCGATCTGATACCCCTGCAAGGCCGTGAGCGTGGGCTTCGAGTTCGACGGGGTGACGGTGACATTGAAGGAACTGCTCGCTGAGAGTGCCTCGCCATCGGTGACGGTGAGCGTGACCGTCGCCGTGCCGGTAAGCCCGTTCGCTGCCGTGATGTTGATGGTGCGCTGAGCATTCGTGCCGCCAAGCGCGATCGTGGGCAGCAGCGCGGAATTGCTGGCAACCGCAGCCACGGTGAGGGCCGTGAAGGTGGTCTCCGTGTCCCCGACGACAAAGTTGAGCGTTCCGGTCGTCCCCCCCTGAGCGATGTTTTGATCCGCCACATCCCCGATGAGCGGGGCCACGGCGTGCAAGTTGATCGCGAAGGCGAAAACCAGGAGAACTGTGAGAACAAGGTGTTTCATGCTGGGTGTTATCTGGATTTCTCAGCTCCTTCGCGTGCCTGGAAGGCAGTTGTGTAGAAGTCCCAATTCCTGTCTCTAAGCCCGGCATAGACGGGTGCTGGAGAATGTGGCGCGGCCTCGATCACGGTGAATTCGTGCTCGATCTTCAAGCGGTCGAGCAGCTCGTGAAACGCGGCGTTCTTGCTCTGTAAAGGATCACGACTACCGACTGCGATGCGCACGGGGGTGCGGCCACGCACCTTTTCGGCATTCCGCTCGGCGAGCAGCCAGGGATTGCTCTCCATATCGAAACGCTCGCGGCCACCATACACCGAGTCGAGCATGTCGCCGTTTCGGGCACCGAGGCTGTCGGCCGTGTGCAAGGCACCGGAACAAATGCTGATGGAGCCGAAGATTTCCGGATACTTGAAGCCAAGCTTCGCCGCGCCGATGCCGCCCATGGAAAAGCCCTCGATCATTCGGCCCTCACGATTCGACTGCGTGCGGTAGGTGGCGTCGATGTGCGGGATCAGATCGCGGATGATCATGCTTTCCACCGGCTGCTTTCCGTCTGGCGAATCCGTGTAACCACCCAACGGCAGTCCATTCGGATACACGACGATCATTGGCGGACATTTGCCAAGCGCGATGGCCTCATCAAAATTACGTGCAAAAGTCGGCAAGCCCAGCTGGCTCGCCCCTTTGCCGTGCAGCCAATAGACCACGGGGTAACGCGCCACTTCGTTCTTCTCATAATTGGCGGGCAGGTAGATGACATAACTGACCTCGCCCTTCACGGCAGTACTTTGAAACTTGCGGTAATGCAGGTTCCCACCCTCGACACGCGGCAGCACCCAGACCGGCGCGGCATTGACATCCGCAGGGGTGCCCCTTCTGACCTTTTCTTGGGCGTGGCCTTGAATGGATGAAAGCACCAGCACCGCAGTGGTGAGAATGAAGATCAAGTGGGGCGTTTTCATGATACCTGGTGTGAGTCGATAGGTTGCTGAGAGGGGAAGAATTCTGCGATCGGCAAGGATTCGGGATGCGCTGCTGCCCACTCGATGAGGCGTCCCGGCAACCCGCCGAGCACACGGTTGGGTGTGGCGATGTTGCGTTCATGCAGCGCCTGCATTCCCGGCTCCAGATCCCGTCCGAGTTTCGTGAGCCACACCCGAGTCGCACGGCCATCCAGCGGGCCCTGTTCACGCTTCAAGAGACGCGCCGCTTCCATGCGCTGGATCAAATCCAGCCCCACGACGTGCGTCACCTTCGACTGCTGCGCGAGTTCGCCAACCGTCCGTTCATCGCGTTCAAACAGCGAGAACGAGATGAGGCCGGACCCCGAGGGTGCGATGCCATCAAGCTCGTCCGCCACATAGTTCGCATCGAACGCATTTTCCCACGCCCCCCATGAACGCATGATGCGTCCTGGAAGTTCATCGAGGCCATCTGCTCTCGTCAGCGGCGGCGGTGTCGGGACTCGGTTTGGCACTTATGTAATCAAGTTACAGGATCGCAAACAGCGTTCTCGGTCGAAAGTTCCGTGCTCTTTTTCCCACCTTCCCCTGATTGAGGCTCTCTCCATCCTGCCGAGCAATCCGCCTCACGTGATGCAGGGAGTTTCGAGTGGGAACATCAACATGGCCTGGGAGCAGGCAAATCTTCGCGCACCGGAAGCGGAAGACCGAGCTTGCCGCCGTGGGATTCGACGAACTTTTCCGACTGCGCAGCACCTTGCGCGATGGCGGATTTCTTTTCCGCGAAGCGAACTCCGTGCAGCCTGCTCACCGGTAAACTGCCGCCGGCACCGCAGGCGGGGTGATGGATGCGGCCTTTGCAGGAGGCGAGCATCTCGACGACGCAGCCTACGACGCGGGTCCGGGCGGGCGTTGTCTTTTGGCAGAACGCTCTTGTGTTTGGGTTATTGCGCTCGATGGCGGGTTGTTTGACCCCTGCGTCGAGGTGGAGCCAGCGTGCCTCGAACCCGATGGCGGCGGTGGAGGAATCTCATCGGGCTTTGCACTTGGCGGGCATTTGCTGTGAGGAGTCACGACCTTGAAATGGCGTTCTTGATGACAGTGGAATGCGGATGGGGGCTCCTTGGGTTTCTGGATGGGCCCGTGATTGGAGCGGGTCTGCTCGATTGGCAGGAGATTGAACCGCGAAGACGCAAAGGCCGACAAGGCAGAGAGAAGGGAATGGGAGTTTGGATGGATGGCGGTGGATCTCAGAGGCACTAGTTTGAGATTTCCTTCGCGCACTTGGCGGCTTGGCGGTGAAAGCCACGCACCATCCGCCTTCCGCAGGCAGCTCTCTGGTCGGCCCTCGGTGGTAGATCCGAACGTGAAGGATTCGGCTGAAAGGTTGACTCCTTCCGAGGCGAGTAAAACCGGCTCAGCCAGCAACAAGCCTTACACAAGGCTGAGTATGCTTTTCACGGGGATTGCAGCGATTTCCGATCCAACTTCTCCTGCTCCAGCGACTTCTTGATCGCGTCATTGAAATTCCTTTGATGTTCCTCTGGACTTTTCGCGGCATCAACGGACTTAAGCCGCGTGTATTCGCCGCCTTCCCAGCGCAGGTGGCGGATGTTCCTCGGCCCCTGCCAGGCCTTGCCGTCCACTTTCACCTTCTGTCCCGCCTTCACGATTTCCCCAGTGGGACTGATGCTGAACTCACAGACGGTCTGCCAATCCTCCAGTGGGGCCGTCACCTTGGGATCGGTGGCGATGAGTTCGTCCAGGCTGACGGAAACGGTCTGCCAGTCTGCGGAGCCTTTCAGCTCTTTGACCGCAGTGTAGTCCACTGCGGGCTTGCCGGGAATCATCGCTCCCCACGCGTTGCAGTTGAAGGTGAGCACGAGCTGGTTGTCGGTTTGGCAGACCACTTCGAAATGCAGCGTGGCTCCGTCCGGGCCTCGCCATTTGGGATCCTTCAACTTGCGGGTCGTGGCCGTCCACAAGGGCGGATGCCCCCAGTTCAGCAGATACCAGTCGTGCCAGCCGCGCGTGCCGTCGTCGATCAGCCGCTCGGGCATGTCCGTGGCTTTCACCTTGGCGGCCTGCAACTTCGCCGGCGCGACCGAGACCACGCGTGAACTGATGGCAAAGGGGACATTCCCGTATGGCGCCGGAGTTTCATAGACGACGTTGGCGAAGGCAAAGACCGGCTGGTCGAGGGTCATCAGCGGACAGGTGGCGGTCCATTGCTTGCCCGACATCACGGCCTTCGCATCGCGCCAGAAACGGGTCAGCGCATGGGGATCGAGCGAGTAGTAAATGTCCACACGCTTCACCGGCCGTGAGTCGTCCGGGGTGACGGTGATGCGCGGGCCGCCGTCGGCCGGTTTCAGCTCCAGTTCGATCCTCGGCGTCTGAGGCATTTTGAAATCCGCGCCTTTCAGGTGCTGCTCGAACCACAGGTATTCGGTGATCGCATGCTCCTCGGTGTGGCGGTGGTTCAGGTGCGGGGAAATGCTGAAGCGCAGGCGCTCATCGGGCACGTTGCGCCAGTTCCAGGCCATGTTGTCGATGTGCGCGTGGAAGTCATTGGTGGGCGA
>JAIYDT010000095.1 GCA_027487355.1 Verrucomicrobiaceae bacterium | reverse complement strand
GAACTGGGGGCTGAAATAGGAGGCGAGAACCGCAAGGGCGATTCCGAGCAACAACCAGCGTTTGGCACCGGGCAACGGCATCAGACTTTCTCGATGGTGGCGCGACCGAGGAGGCCGGCGGGTTTGAAAAGGAGGATCAGGATCAGGATGCCGAAGGCGATCGCGTCCCGGTAGGTGGAGAGGTATTCGTTTCCTCCCGCGAAGGTTTCGAGGAGACCGAGCAGCACGCCACCAAGGACCGCGCCCGGGAGATTTCCGATACCGCCAAGGACGGCGGCGACGAAGGCGCGGAGACCCGGTTGCACGCCCATCAGCGGTTCGATGCTCGGGGCCTTCATGGCGTAGAGGATGCCCGCGATCGCGGCGAGGGCCGAGCCGAGGCCGAAGGTGAACGAGATCACGCGATCGACCGGCACGCCCATCAGTGCGGCAGCCTGCTGGTTGAATGAAACCGCGCGCATCGCAGTGCCCATGCGGGTCTTCTGGACGATGAACCACATGGCGACCAGCAGCACGATCGTGACGACGATGGTGATGAGGTCATTGCTCGAAATCAGCAGCGAGCCCATCTGGATCGACTTCTCCGAAAGCAGCTTCGGAAAGGCCTGAGGCGCGGAGCCAAAAACCTTCTCGTTCTGGCCGGTGAACTCGATCAGCAGGGAGACCCCGATGGCCGTGATCAGCACGGTGAGCTTCGGACGGTTGCGCAGCGGCCGATAGGCGAGCCTTTCGATCGTCATGCCGATCAGGGCGCAAACCGCCGCTGCGACGATGAAGACGAGGATCGCTCCGGTGACCGACTCCGCCCCGCAGAGCTTCTGGATGCGCGGTGCGGCGTAGAGCCCGGTGAAGGCTCCCAGCATGAGCACATCGCTGTGGGCGAAGTTGATGAAGCGCAGCACCCCATACACCATCGTGTAGCCAAGAGCGATCAACGCGTAGATGGCCCCGAGGCCGAGTCCGTTGATGGCTTGCTGGAGGAAATGCATGCGGGAGAGCTACGAGGCTGGGATCCTTCTGAAAGGCTCAGGGATTCACCGTGGCGGTGTATTTGAAGGCACCGTTCTCGATCTTGATGAAGACGAGCGCCTTCAGGGCATCGCGATCCTCGTTGAGGGTGATCTTGCCGCTGGCTCCGGCGAAGTCCTTCGTCTCGGCGACCGCCTTGCGGAGGGCGGCGGACTCGGTGGTGCCAGAGCGCTTCATCGCATCGGCGAGAACGAGAGCGGAGTCATAGCCAAGGACGGCCATCGCGTCCGGAGTCTTGCCGTTGAAACGCTTCTTGTAGGCTTCGACGAACTTCGCCATTTCCGGTGTACCTTGATCGACCGCGCAGTGGGTGGAGAAGTAGTTCCCGTTCATCGCGTCCTTGCCGATCGTGAGAAGGCTTTCGCTTTCCCAGCCGTCGCCACCGAAGATCGGAGCGGTGATGCCGAGCTGCTTGGCCTGGATGCAGATGAGGGCGACGTCGTTGTAGTAACCCGGAAGGAAGATCGCGTCCGGGGCGTTGTCCTTGATCGAGGTGAGCTGGCCCTTGAAGTCCTTGTCGCCGCCGTTGAAATCGAGTTCGGAGCCGATCTGGCCACCGCCGGCGGTGAACTTCTCCTTGAAGTTCTTGGCGAGGCCCTTGCTGTAATCGCTCTTCACGTCGGTGAGGATCGCGACCTTCTTGGCCTTCAGCGTTCCGCTGGCGAAGTTGGCGAGGGCGGCTCCCTGGAAGGTGTCGGTGAAGCAGACGCGGAAGATGTGGTCGCCAACCTTCGTCACCGACGGATTGGTCGACGCCGGTGAGATCATCGGAATCTTGTTCTGCTGGCAGATCGGCGCGGCTTCCAGCGAACGGCTGGAGGCGACCTCACCGAGGATCGCGACGACGCCATCCTTGGAAATCAGCTTGTTGACCGCGTTGGCGGGCTCACCGGCCTTCGTCTGGTCGTCTTCGGTCAGGAGCTCGAGCTTCTTGCCGAGCACACCGCCAGCCGCATTGAGTTCCTCGATGGCGAGGAGGGTGCCCTCATGGGAGGATGTTCCGAAGGTCGCCTCTTTCCCGGTCAACGAGGCGAATTCGCCGATCTTGATGGTATCGCCACCGCCTGATTTGCAGTGGGTGAGGGAAAATGCCGCGGCAAAGGCAGAAGAGGCGATAAGGAGGCGTGTTGAAAATTTCATGATCAAATCAAGGGGCGCTCGGAGACTAGGGAAAGCCCCCGGCGGTGTGCAACAGGAAAGCACTTCACGTGCCCTGCCCCCGAACCCATGGAAAATGGCGCAGAAAAGCCGGCTCCGGTCATTTCACCTCAAAGAAGTCGGTCGGCTTCACCGACACGCTCATGCTGGTCATGGTGAAGTTTCCAAACATCGTGGCCAGGGCGACGTCCGCCGCGTCACGACCGTAGGCGATGACGATCCGGTTTCCCGTGGTCCGGGGTTGGGTGGCATCGAAGGTGTACCACCTTCCCCCGATGAAGGCCTCGAACCAGGCGTGCAGGTCCATCGGCCGCAGTTCATTTAAGAAACCGACCACCATCCGCGCCGGAATGCTCAGCGCCCGACAAAGCGCGATCCCGAGGTGGGCGAAGTCGCGACAGACCCCACGACGCGTCTCGGCGGTTTCGAGCGCCGAGGTCGAGCTGTCGCTGGCGGTGCCATCGTAGCGGATTTTCTGATGAATCCAGTCGTGGATGGCGGCGACCCGTTCGTAGGTCTCCGGCATGTCGCCGACGATCGACATCGCAAAGTCAATCAGCCGGTCCGACTGGCAATAACGGCTCGGAAGGAGATAGAGCAAGACATCGGTCGGCAGGTTCCCCACCGGAGCCACGAGCGCGGTCGGGCAGCTGTCGAGCTTATCGGGCACACGGACCCGATATTGCACGAACACATGAAACTCTCCCGGCGGCATGACGACGCGCTGGCAGAGATTTCCGTAAAGGTCGGTGTATTCCACCACCGGCACCTCGGGATGGAGGTGAAACTCCTCGCGCATCACCCACTGGCCGAGGCCACTGCGCGGACGCAGCATGAAAACAGTCGGGACCTCTTCGGAGGCAACGTAAACCAGCTGGCAGGAGGCATCGAGGATCATGACGGAACGGCCCGACGGACAGCAAGGCACACAAGCTGTCCGCCGGGCACGTGCAATCGGCAAGGGAATTCGAAAGGCTCAGGCTTTCCGGAACACCGTAGCCCCGCCCTCGACGTCGGCCTGGATCACATCGCCATCGACGAAGTTTCCATCGAGGATCTCCAAGCTGAGCGGATCGAGCAGGTGCTGTTGGATCGAGCGCTTCAAGGGGCGTGCTCCATAGACCGGATCGTAGCCCTGGTTGCCGATGAACTCCTTGGCCTTCTCGGTGAGTGCGAGTGCCAGTCCCTGCTTGGCGAGACGCTTGCGGACGCGTTCGAGCTGGAGATCGACGATGGTCGTCAGCTCCTCGCGCTGCAGGCGATCGAAGATGATCGTTTCATCGATGCGATTCAGGAACTCGGGACGGAAATGCTGACGCAGGGCATCCATGACCTTGGCCTCGCGCTGTTCGGCGTTCTCCTCACCGAGGATGAACTGGCTGCCGATGTTCGAGGTCATGATCAGCACCGTGTTGCGGAAATCGACCGTGCGGCCCTGACCATCGGTGATCCGGCCATCGTCGAGCACCTGGAGCAGCACGTTGAAGACATCGCTGTGCGCCTTCTCGATCTCGTCGAAGAGCACCACGCAGTACGGCTTCCGTCGTACCATTTCACTGAGCTGGCCACCCTCGTCATAACCAACGTAACCCGGGGGCGCGCCGATCAAACGGGAGACGCTGTGCTTTTCCATGTACTCGGACATGTCGATGCGGACCATCGCGCCCTCGTCATCGAAAAGAAACTCGGCGAGCGCCTTGGAGAGTTCGGTCTTGCCGACGCCGGTGGGTCCGAGAAACAGGAACGAGCCGAT
>JAIYDT010000150.1 GCA_027487355.1 Verrucomicrobiaceae bacterium | reverse complement strand
TCTTTTGCCAAGACAGAGAGTGTATCCCGGATGATCCGCTGGCCATGGCGGCGGACCAGTTTGATCGTCGCACGGACATTCCGCAGGTGCTCCACGAACGCCGCCGCTGGATTGAGATGATCCTCCTTGATCTCCTCGATCAAACGCCGCGCGTGAAGGGCCATCAGGGTCTGCAGGGTCTCACGGTCGATCTCCCCGCGTTCGAAAAGATCGAACAAGCGGTCGGGTGGCATGGTGGAAAGATCGTCCATGGGTGCGGGCCGATCATCCGTCACGGCGCTCCGATTTCCAGAAAGGGTTTCAGTTTTTCGAGGGATTTCGGTCCGAGTCCCTGGACCTTCGAGAGATCGCCAATGACTTTGAACGGTCGGGCCTCGATGATCGCATCCGCCGTTTTCTCGCCGATGCCCGGCAGCTCCATCAGTTCGTCTCGGGCCGCCTTGTTGGGATCCAGGGGCTTGGCTCCCTCGGCGCGCTTGCCATTCTGCGCGGCGGCGATTTCGGCCTCCTCGGCACGGGCCTGCTTGCGTTCCTCGGGGAGCTTCTGCCAATCGGTGAAGGCCCACGCGCCCTTGCCCAGCTTGGCCGCCTGCAGCTCCAGATCCTTCAATTCGTCACGCCATTCGTCGCCGGTCTTGCCATCAGGTCCGGCCCTCACCACCCCGAAGGCCCTGGCCATGCCGATCCTCACCAGGGCGGCGGAAAGATCCTCACCGCTGGAGGTTTTCACGAAGGCATAGATGCGGTTGTAGCGGCCATCGCCACGTCCGTCGGCAAAGGCAGTCCACACCGTGAATGGCTTTTCAAGGAGTTTGGCGGTCTCGACCTTGGCCTGTTCTCCCTGAGTCTTCGCCACCGTGATGTCGGTGACGCCGAAGTAGCGGCGTTGATCCCGGAGGCGTCGGGCGTTCGACTCATCGCCTTGGAGATGCATTTCGAGGCAGTCCGCCCCATAGAGTCGGATGGTCCGCGTCTGGCCGTCTGGAAACTTCACCGGAAAGCTGTCGCCGTCCGACCACTCCGCCTCCACCCGCGTGCAGCCCTCGAATTTCTGAAGGACATCTGCGGCGAATGAACCGAGCGCGGTCAGAACCCAGATGGAGACGCTGGTGACGGGGAATCGCATGAGTTTCAAAAGCCATCGGAACGCCAAGGGGGCAAGGCCGAAAAAGCCTCAGCGTGAATGGGAGAAAGTTTTTGGAAATGGAGTCAGCCAGGAGCTTGCGGCTCGAAACGAAAATGGCCGCCGGGGTCCCACGCCCGACGGCCGAATTCGATCAGCCTTTCCCACACCCATGGGAAGCAGTGGCTGACTGGTGTTGTTCACCCTTACTTGAGGCCGGCGCATGGACCGGCTTCTCTCGCTTAGACCTTCCACCTTCAAGGATGTTCAAACTTTTGGGAAATTTCCAAAAACTTTAGGATTTTCGGGTCAGTTTCCAAACCCTTGGACCGAGGGTCAGCGAGGCCATGGCAAGTCCGATCGCAAGTCCCCACCAGACGCCCTTAGGGCCGGGGATCGGGCCGAATGCCAGCCATGCTCCGCAGGGCAGTCCGACCAGCCAGTAGGCGACGAAGCCCATCAAGGCCGGAAGGCGAACGTCGTGCAGTCCCCTCAGCATCGAACTGGAAGCGACCTGGACTCCGTCAAAGATCTGGAAAATGCCCACCACGACCAGCAGCGACGAGGCAAGCCGGATCACCTCCTGATCCTTCACGAAAAGCCCCGCGATCTGCCCGCCGAAGAGCAGGAAGCCTGCGGCGGTCAGCACGGCGAAGCCCGCGGCCAGGGCCCAGCCGGCAATGACGATGGGACGGAGTCGTTCCTTCTGTCCGGCCCCATGGGCTTCCCCGATGTGGACCGTCAGGGCCATGGAAAGCCCGAGCGGGATCATGAAAGCGGTGGCCGCGCAGCTCAGGGCGACCTGATGTGAGGCGAGGGCGATCGTTCCGAAGTGACCGACCAACAAGGCGGCTGCGGAAAATGCGGCGACCTCACTGAGCATCTGGAGGCTGGCCGGCCAACCGAGCACCAGCAGATGCCGGACATCTTTCATCACTGGAGCGCGAAGCCAGCGTTGGGGCACCCAGTCCTTCAGGTCATTCGCCCTTGAAAGCCAGACCACCAGTGAAATGGCGAGGCAGCACCGCGAGATCAGCGTGGCCCATCCGGCACCCTCAAGCCCAAGCTGCGGCAGCCCCCAGTGGCCGAAGATCAGCAGCCAGTTCAACAGCACGTTTAGCAGCACCGCCCCGATCGAGAGCCAGAATGGCGGCCATGGGTGGTTCAGTGCATCGCCATGGTTCTTGAGGGCAATCGAGGCCAGTCCTGGAATCAACGAGGCCATCAGGATCAGGAAAATCCCCGGAGTGCGGGCGGCAACCTCCGGTGGCTGGCCAAAGTGCTGGAGTTGCCCGGAAAGCGCCAACGAGCCCAGGAAAAGGACAAGCCCGAGAGTCAGGCCGATGTAGAGGCCATGTCGACAGGACGCCCGCGACGCGATCGGATCGCCGGAACCACGGGCGTTCGCGGTTCTAACAGAAACGCTGGTAAGGATGCCGATGCCGAAGACGAAGGGCACGTAGAACAGCGTGTTGGCGAAGGTCAGCGCGGCGAGTTCGACGATGCCCACCCGCGCCACCATCACGGTGTCCGCCACGCCCATGAGCATCTGGCCCAACTGACCAAAGATCAGCGGAAAGGCAAGACGCAGGATGGGACGGATCTCGGAGGGCATGGGGGAATGGACCGCGAACTTCAGTTCGCCGGGAGGAAATGAATCAGCAAGTCCAGCCACTCCCCGCGCTGGAAGGTAGCCACTCTTCAGGTCCTTCGCAAAGCCCTGCTTTCACCGGATTGTGACGAATGTAAGCGCATGCATTCTGGAAGTGCTCGTTGTCACGGATGAAGCGGTCGTGGTAATCGCGCATCCAGACTGCCACCGAACTTTTCCTGGCCCTGTTGATCAGGACGGCGCTGGCTCCTTTCCACTGCTTGACGATGTCACCAAGTGGATGTCCGTCATGGACTCGAATCAGGACATGCACATGGTTCGACATGATGCACCACTCAAACAGATCGTAAGCTTTGCCGTGATTCTTGAGGAGGCAGTCCTGAACGATCCCGGCATGAAGCTGATCCGCGAGAAGGCAGTATCCGTGTCCGGCATCCTCGTAAACGGCGAGACGTTTACGGAGAGTTTCCTTGGCTAGGGTGGCGAGCCTTTGGTCGGAAGAATGAAGATCCTCCGCCAATTCCATTTTCCAGGATGAGATGACACCCGAAGCCACCGCGTCAGATAGCCTGAACGTGATGAATTGAATCGAGCCCGAAAAATCACAGTGAGGCAGATAACCCCGGTGGTGTCTGCCTTTGTGATTCATCTGAAACCTCCCGGCGAACTAAAGTTCGCGGTCCATTCTTAAGCCTCCAAAATCTGATCCAGCACATACGGCAGGATACCCCCGGCGACGTAATAGTCCACTTCAGCCGGGGTATCGAGGCGCACCTTGAGCGGGATCTCGAAGCTGCTGCCGCCGCTGTGGACCACGAGTGTCGCGGTCTGCATCGGCTTCAGCTCACCGTCGATGCCGGTGATGTCGAAGGTGGCGTCAACGAGGCCCTTGACCTTGTCGTAGTCAGCGACGTCGGCGAAGTTCAGCGGAAGCACGCCCATGCCGATCAGGTTGGAGCGGTGGATGCGCTCGAAGGACTTGGTCACCACGGCGCGGACGCCAAGAAGGCGCGTGCCCTTGGCGGCCCAGTCGCGGCTGGAGCCCATGCCGTAGTCTTCGCCACCAATGATGATCAGGTTGGTGCCGTCGGCCTGGTAGGCGAGGGAGGCGTCGTAGATGAAGGTCGGCGTGCCGGCGGTGGAGGTGATGGCGGTGTCAGGGGCGGAGACCTCGCGATTTCCGAAATAGATCGTGTAGCCACCTTCGATCCCGGGGCACATCTGGTTCTTGATCCGGACGTTGGCAAAGGTGCCGCGGGTCATGACGCGGTCGTTGCCACGACGCGCACCGTAGGAGTTGAACTCGGCCTTCGGCACACCCTTTTCGATGAGGTGCTTGCCAGCCGGCGAGGTCGGCTTGATGGCTCCGGCGGGTGAGATGTGGTCGGTGGTGACCGAGTCGCCAAAGATGCCAAGCGCGCGGGCATTGGTGATGTTTCCGAGGACAGTGGCTCCGGTTTCGAAGAACGGTGGCGACTGGATGTAGGTCGAGTCGAGGTCCCACGAGTAGGTGGCACCGGTCGAGCTGGCGACCTTGGCCCACTTCGGATTGGCGGAGTCGAGATCGCCGTAGAGGGTCTGGTAAACGGCGGGCTTCAGGGCGGCGGAGAGCTCGGCCTTGATTTCGGCCTGGGTCGGCCAGATGTCCTTGAGGAAGACCGGATTTCCATCCTTGTCGTTGCCGATCGGCTCGGTGGTGAGGTCGATGTCGACGCGGCCGGCGAGGGCGTAGGCGACGACGAGCGGCGGGCTCATCAGGAAGTTGGCCTTGATCGAACCGTGGACGCGGGCCTCGAAGTTGCGGTTGCCGGAAAGGACCGACGCGCAGACGAGGTCGCCTTCCTTGATCGCGCCTTCGATGGCGGGATGGAGCGGGCCGGAGTTGCCGATGCAGGTGGTGCAGCCGTAGCCGACGGTTTCGAAGCCGAGGGCGTCGAGTTCCTTCTGGAGATCGGTGGCGTTGAGGTAATCGGTGACGACGCGCGAACCTGGGGCGAGCGAGGTCTTTACGTAAGCAGGCACCTTCAGTCCGAGGGCGTTCGCCTTTTTCGCGAGCAGGGCCGAGGCCAGCATGACGCTCGGGTTGCTGGTGTTGGTGCAGCTGGTGATGGCGGCGATGAGGACCGAGCCGTGACGCAGGGAAGTGTCGGTCTTGGTGGCGGTGATGGTCTCATTCGGGACCAACGGGTTCTCGAACTCACCGGCAGGCGAGTCGAGGTGGAGCGGCACGGAAACCTCGCGCTTCGAGGCATCGAGTCCGAAGCCACCGGCGGAGACCGGGGCGGAGAAAAGGGTGTCGAACTTTTCGCGCAGCGCGGGAACGTCGATGCGATCCTGCGGGCGCTTCGGTCCAGCCACGGCTGGAACGATGGTGGAAAGGTCGAGTTCAAGCAGGTCGGTGTAGTCGCACTCGCCCTTGTCCGGAATGCCGAACAGGCCCTGGGCCTTGTAGTAGGCTTCGACGGTCTTGCAGAGTTCCTCGGAACGGCCGGTGCCGCGGAGGTAGTCGATCGTTTCGCCATCGACCGGGAAGAAGCCCATGGTCGCGCCGTACTCAGGAGCCATGTTGGCGATGGTCGCGCGGTCGGGCAGCGAAAGGGCGGTGGCACCGGGGCCGAAGAACTCGACGAACTTGCCGACCACACCGTGCTTGCGGAGGATTTCCGTGATGCGGAGGGTAAGATCGGTGGCGGTGACGCCTTCGTTGAGGTCGCCGGTGAGATAAACTCCGACGACTTCTGGAACGAGGAAGGTGACTGGCTGACCAAGCATGCCGGCCTCTGCCTCGATGCCGCCCACGCCCCAACCGACGACGCCGAGGCCGTTGATCATGGTGGTGTGGGAGTCGGTGCCGACGAGGGTGTCCGGATAAAAGACGCCGTTCTTCTCAAGCACGCCCTTGGCGAGGAACTCGAGGTTCACCTGGTGGACGATGCCGATGCCCGGAGGCACGACCGAGAAGGTTTCGAAGGCCTGCTGACCCCACTTGAGGAACTCGTAGCGCTCGCGGTTGCGGATGAACTCGATCTCCATGTTGCGGTCGAGCGCGAGCTGCGAGCCGGAGAAATCGACCTGCACCGAGTGGTCGACCACGAGGTCGACCGGCACCAGCGGCTCGATTTTCTCCGGGGAAGCGCCCCGTTTCACAGCGGCGTCACGCATCGCGGCCACATCGACGAGGAGCGGCACGCCGGTGAAGTCCTGAAGGACGATGCGGGCGACGGTGAAGGGGATTTCATACTCGCCGGTGTCCTTCGCGTTGTAGTTGGCGAGGTTCGTCACGTCGGCCTCGGTCACTTTCCGGCCGTCCACGCAGCGCAGGACCGACTCCAGCACGATCCGGATGGAAACAGGGAGACGGGAGAGGTTCGGGAAGCCCTGTTCGGCGAGGGCCGGCAGTGAATAGAACTTTCCCTGGGCTCCGGAGCCGGTGGTGAAGGTGCGAAGTGTGTCCATCGTTCGAGGTTTCAAGTGCTTAGCAGAAAAGGTGCCGCTTGGGCGGTCGTCGCGCGCGAGGGTAGGGGGGGAGGCCGATTTGTCAAAATGTTCCAACAGGGGAAAGCTGCTGATTTCAACGATTGCGGAGAGCTGGCGGTCCGTTCTAGCCTGCCTGCGTGAAACCCACTCTCTGGCTGTTGGCGCTGGTCCTTTCCGGCGGAATCATGAGCTGTTCCATGGTCAACCCGGATCTCGGGAACATGGCGGCTGACGACAGCAGCGCCGTTGGTGGGATTTCCGAAGTGCCGAATCCGAATCAGGCGATGGCCTCAAAGAGCAAGACCCCGCTCAAGACCCTTCAGCGCGGTCATGAAGTTTACATGCTCAATTGCGGACAGTGCCACGAATACAAGCTGCCGGAGAAGATCGACATCGAGGACTGGGAAGACGCGATGCCGAAGATGATCGGCCACGCGGGTCTCGACAACGCCGACGAAAAAGCCGTCCTCGCTTACGTGAAGGCCGTGAAGATCGTCAAAGGCGCGATGTGATCAGCGGCGGATGTCCTTGTCCGACCACGTGACAGGCTTTCCGTCTCGGGTGACCTTGTTGCCTTCCTGGGTGAAGTTCGCACAACGGTGCAGGATGAACGGCGGCTTGTTCCATCCGGGAAAGTTCTTGTTGTAGGTCACCTCGTTTCCCCTGAATGCCAGGCCGTCGGTGGAAATGGCGAACACCAGCGGGACGTCGAAGGTATTGAAGACATTGTCCTCAATGCGGACGTTGCGGTGGTAGTAGTCGGTCTGCCCGTCAAGGTCCGGCACCTCCGGATAGATGGAAATGAGGGCCTCGGTGAACTGGAAGCGCGAAGTGAGATTGTCGGTGAAGGTGTTCTTGCGGATCAACACGTCCTGACAGCCGCCGCTTTCATACCAGCCATTGGCATCGCCCGCGAGCAGGATGGCGGAACCGGCGATGGACTCGAAGCGGTTGTTCTCGACCAGAACCCTCCTCGGCGTAGTGAAGAGGGATCCTCGTGCGCGATTGTGACGGACGGTGTTGCCGCGGAAGATGACTTCGGGAAACCAGTCGGCATTTTCGACGGCATCGCCTTTTCCGAGATCTTCTGGCACCGGCTGATCGAGCCCGAGGATCAGTTCGGTGGTGCTGGTCTTGCGGACCGAAAGGACCTTGCAGGGGCTTCGTGGAGTGAGCCAATTCGCCCGGATGAAGCGCAGCGTTTCTCCGGGCAGGAAGGTCTCGAAGCCGACCGCCTGCGGATGCACGTAGCGGCAGCGAATGGTTCTGGAATCGAGCTTCTCCTCAATGCGCAGGCAGGTGGCATGGACGTTGATCGCGTCGTCCATCATGCCCTCATAAAGCCCGTTCTCGGCGAGGATCAGGCCCTTGCAGTTCGAGAAATGAGTGGCATCGGCCCCGGTGCTGAAGACCCGCCCGGAGCCTTTTCTCGGAAAAACTCCTCCACCTGTTAGATGAATGTTCTCCGAACGCTGCGCGAGGATGCCCATGCCATGGGAGGAACGGATGATGCAGTCTGTTAGAGCCGTGTCCTTCGACCGGTAGATTGTGACGGCCGGATGAGGACGCTGTCCGCCTTGGCGGAAGGTGATGAAATCTCCTGGCTTCACTCCGGCCGAGGCGAGGTTCTTCTCGACCCGATAGCGGCCATTTCCCAGCTCGGTCAGCTTGCTCTTGTAGTTGAAATCCGAAGTGCCAGCGAGGATCGCGCCGGTCTTGCCATCGAACAGGATGCCGTTGCCTCCATCGCGGGCCTCCCAGCCCTCGCCCTTGAAGACGAACCAGCCATTGCGGATTTCATGTGGAAACCTCTGCGGATCCACCTCGACCTCGTAGGCTTCCGGAGCGACGGCGAGGATCTTGCCCTGGGAATGGTGCGGAATGGCGTAGTCGATCCCGATGCCCTTCAGGGTGACCTTTTCCGAATCCATGATGAGCACCGGTTGTGTCTCGCCATGAAAGAGGAAGGTCGAGCCCTGTCCATCGATCGTGACATTGCGCAGATCGACCAAGGGCAGGGCGACCGGTTGCCAGATCGGCTGGTCGTGATTGGAGATGTGGAAATGTCGCCGAATCTTTCCGGACGGCCCGAAGTGGTAGTCGCCCTCGTCGAGCTTCAAGGTGGAGCCGGGATGCTCGCGCAGCACTTGAATGGCCTTGAGCAGATTCGGGCTCTGATCGTCCTTCGAACCGGCGACGAGTCCGAGATCCTTTCCAAGGAAGATCCGGGGAGAAGGGATCGCGTGTTGTTCGCCCTTCTTCCAGTTCAGATCGACCCAGTCGGCGTGATCATACTCGTTGTTTCCGAGGTCATCCGCCTGGAGGTAGATCTTTCGATGCAGGGCAAAGGGGACGCTTATCTCAAAGGGAACCGCCGGATCGCCGCTCTTCATCGCCGGTGAGGCCCATAGCTCCGCATTGCCGGAAAGGATTCGGAAGATCACGCCTCCCTTGCCGGTGCCCTGGGCATCGTCGACACCGACCGCGCCGGTGAAACTCAGTGCTCCTTCCGGCACGCTGAGCGGGATTTCCGAAACCGCGTGGGCTCCGAGGCCCGAGGGATAGACTTTCCCCGCGATCTGCAGCGGCTTGCCGTCGACCGAGAGATTCTGGCGAAGCTCGCCATAGGTCTGGCTGGCGAGTGGGAGTTCATCGGCGTGAAGGACCGTCGAAAGGCTAAAGACAAAGGCGAAAGCTCGTGAAACCATGGACGTCGAAGAGGACGGCCGGATCATTGCGCTTCGCAGCCGAGTGGGAAGCAGATTGATTGCCGTGTTTAGTGGGGCAAACAAACTTGAGTGATTCGCCTTCAGTTTTTACTGCAACATCAGCGATGCCAGGTCGCCACCTTGAGGTGCTTCACCCGGCGAAACTCCTCGACGTTTCCAGTGACGACGGTCCAGCGGTTCGCCCTTGCGGTGGCGGCGATCAGGTAATCGATCGATCCAATCGGCGTGCCGGCCTTTTCGAGTTCGGCCCGGATCCTGGCGGCCTCGACCGCTTCGGGCTTTTCAAATGGGGCAACGACGAAAAGCTCCAACAGATCGTCGAGCGCCTTGCGCTTCTTCTGCTTTTGAAGGGTGGCTTTTTGAAGCCCAAGCTCCAACTCATAAACGCTCAGGATTGAAATTCGGATGTCGCTGCGTCGATGCTCTCGAAGGGTTCTCAGCAACGTCGGGTTTCCCCGGGACAACTGGATGCAGGTGTCGGTATCGAGCAGATACACGGCTCAGAAGTGGATGGGTTTCGCATCCCTTGGGCGGGCAGGAGCATCGAGGTCGGACAGGGCCGAGAAGCGTGTTTCCAGATCGCTAGGCCACCCATTGTCGTCGATGGGCAGAAGGACCAGCATTCCATCGCGCTGATCGATCATGACGTCTCCAAGCGGCAGGGCGTAGTCCTTCGGAAGTCTCACTGCGAGACTCCCGCCGTTCTTGAAAACCTTCGTTCGGATCATGAAGTCAGGATAGCAGGCTTCCCGTGGATCGCGAGAAAATACACCATGACGGTGTATTTTACGCCGGTTCGAAGCCTCGATCACCAATCACCTCTTCATCACTCCACGATCACCGAAAGCGGTAGGTCGATGAAGAAGCGCGTGTCTTGTCCGGGAACAGAAGTCACCCCGATCGTTCCACCGTGTGCCTCGATGGCGCGCTTGACGATCGAAAGCCCGAGTCCGGTGCCCTTGATTTCCTGCTGCGAGTGGTGCTTTTCCACCCGGTAGAAGCGGCGGAAGATATGGGGCAAGTCAGCGCTGGGGATGCCGACGCCATTGTCCGATACCCAGATGCGCACGCCATGCGGCTGGCGCACACAGCCGATCTCGATGCGCAGACCGCGATGCGGGTTTTGCTTCAAGGCATTCTCGACGAGATTGAAGAGCACCTGGGTCCAGTAGAAACGATCGCCGTTCAGACGGAGGGTTTCCTCGGGCATGGTGACGTGCACGTCGGCCTGCTGCTGGCTGATGACGGATTCCAGGCGTTCCAGAATGTCATGGATGCACGAGCGGAATTTGAACGGCTCCAGTTTGAGCGCGGCGGCCTCTCCGGATTCCAGGCGTGAAATGACCAGCATGTCCTCGACGATGCGCGAGATGCGGTCGGAGTGCTTCCGCATGACGGTCAGGAAACGCCGGGTCATGTCGCGGTCATCGAGCATGCCCTCGTCGAGCAGGTTCTCGAGATAGCCGTTGATGATGGCCAGCGGCGTGCGGAGTTCGTGCGAGGCATTCGCGACGAAGTCCTTGCGAACCTGTTCGAGCTGGTGCTCGGATGTGACGTCCCGAATCACCACGCGAGTGAGGGGGTTGGAGTCCGGAGAGTCGGGAAGGCGGGCTGCATCGATGATCCAGGCATTGACGCCGCGGGTTTCGAGGTCACCGCGCGGTGAGGTCTGCTGTGGCAGGACGACCCGGGATTGCACCGGTTCGCCGGTTTGGAGGCAGTGCAGCAGGGCCTCGGCAAGACGCCCGTCGAGAAAGGCCTCGCGGACCTGTCGATCAAGGATTTCACGACCCTCGAAAAGCGCACGGGCGGCCTTGTTGGCGAAGCGGATGGTCTCGCTGGAATCGACCAGCAGGAAGGCGTCGCCAAGTGCGTCGAGCAATCGATCCCGCTCGTTGCGCGACTGCTGGGTATCGCTCTCCAGCCGTGATTTCCACGCGGCGAGTTCGTTTCGATAGCGGCGTTTCTCGCGCCAAGAGAACAAGAGCAGAAGGCCAAGTGCGGCATACGCGAAGACGGCGGCGATGATGGTAAAGGTTTGGCTCATCCGTTTGGCTGGGCCACGAGATAGCCGACCCCGCGGACGGTTTCAACCAATGCTCCGTGCGGACCGAGCTTTTGACGGAGGCGCTTCATGTGGGTGTCCAGCGTGCGGCTGTGAACCTCGTCGCTGTAGCCCCAAACGGTGCGGAGGAGTTCGTTGCGGTCCTGGGGTTTTCCGGCGCGTTCGCAGAGATAGACGAGGAGTTTGAACTCGGTGCCGGTGAGGTCGACGGGCTCGGAATCGAGATAAAATTTCAGCGCGTTCTTGTCGAAACGGAACGGACCAAAGGTGAAATCGACCGCTCCAGGAGGCGCGTCGGAGCGTTTCAGGACGGCGCTGATGCGCAGCATGAGTTCCTTTGGACTGAATGGCTTGGTCAGGTAATCATCGGCTCCGGCTTCCAATCCTGCGATCCGGTCCTCGGTCTGGGCGCGGGCGGTGAGCATGATCACCGGGATCTGCGCGGTGCGGGCATCCCGGCGGAGTTCCTTGAACACTCCATAGCCGTCGCGGCCGGGAAGCATGAGATCGAGAACGATGAGGTCCGGTCTCTCGCGCTGTGCCACTTCGGTCCCGGTGATTCCATCGTAGGCCTTGAGCACTTGATGGCCTTGGCGCTCCAAGTTGAAGCCGATGAGATCAGCGATGTCTCGCTCGTCTTCGACGATCAGGATTTTGTGCATCGGCCAGCGGATGTAGAGTGGAATTCATGAACCCGCGAGGGTCTGGGTTGTGACAAATGCGTCACAGGAGATCCTTGCCCACGTAGGAGCCCGCCTTGGTGGTGCGGGCAATGCCTATCTTCACGCAGGCTTCAATCGAGGTGTTGACTCCGGTTTTCACCCCATCTCCGATGATCGCTCCGAACTTCACCCGACCGGTGTTAACCGGTTTCCCCTGGATCATGGAGACGTGGTGGCGCCCGTCGTGGCGGTGGTTCTCGGTGCAGGTGCCAGCACCGAGGGTGACATGGGTGCCAATGATCGAGTCGCCGACATAGCACTGTCGGGAGATGTAGGTGTTGTTGTAGAGCACGGAATTCTTCACCTCGGCCCCATTGCCGACATAGCAGTTCGCGCCGATCGAGGTGGCTCCCCGGATGTAGGCGTTCGGACCGATGTGGCAGTTCGGACCGATGATCACTGGGCCTTCGATGACCGTGCCCGGCAGGATTTTCGAGTCCTTCCCTATCCGGACATGGCCACTGATCGTGGCCAGTGGACTGACTTCGCCGAGCTGGGAGGATTCATCCATCATGGCGAGAACCTCTTCGTTCATGCGAAGCAGGTCCCAGGGGTAACGGACGGTGAAGCAATTCGCATCCGTCACCAGCCGCTCCGGACACTTGGCGGGATCCTCGTCGCCTTTCCAGGCGAGAATGTTCATCTCACTGTCGAAAAGGGTGGCCGCGCCCATGGTGCGGCCTAACAGGAGGAGGGCACCGATCTCGATCCAGTTGTCGATCGGGACACGCAGGGTGCGTTCACAGCACTCGGCCTGGGTGACAAGCTGAAAGCCGGAACGGATCAGTTCGGTGCAGATCAACTGGCTCAATGCCACGTTGGCGATCAGGCAATCGCCAAGTTGTCGGTTGGCCGTGAGCGGATGGCAAAGGGCGGGGTGACGGGGTGGCAGTAAACAAGCTTGCATGGCATCTACAATTGACCACGTCTGGTCTGCCGGAGCACGAAATTTCTGCCAGAAACCTGAAATTCAGCCTCCGGGATTGGCGGCGGCGTGTTCGGCCTTGGAGACCTTGCGGCATTCGGCGACGAAGTGGTTGCAGGCCTCGCGGCAGACGAGGGGGATGGCCTCGGATTCGGGGAGGTTGCCTGGGATGCCGCGGAAGCGGGAAGCCTCGCTGTCGTCGAGCGGCGTCTCGGCATCGAGCTTCCAGAGGATCCACTTGGCGCACTGGTGGGCGGGGCCGCAGACCTCCTGGACGAGTTGCTGGGCACCGGCATCGCTGATGTTGCGGGCAAAGCGATACATGCCGGTCTGGCGGTTGAGCTTTTCCCGCAGGGTCTCGATCTGCAGCGTGCCATCGCGCTGGGCGGCGACGAGACCGAGAGCGGCGGGGTAGAAGTGGTCGAGGGCGCGACGGGTGTCGTCGATCGAATCGAGGATCATGATCCAGCCGCGCTTGAGGTTGGTCTGGCCCTTGGTGAAGCGGTAGGTGCCGTCCTCGGAGTAGGTGGAGATGTCACGTGCGACCTCGGGGTCATGATGAACTGTTAGACCGTGGTCAGGCTGGTCGACGAGGGCGAGATCATCGGCATGAAAGAGCTGGAAGCCGGAGCCGGTGGCGCGGACTTCAATCTGGCCGATGCGGTGAATGCCGTTCGCAAGCGACTGTTCGAGGAAAGTGGTGGGAGACATGGAAGGAAGTTGTTAGTGGTGATTGGTTAGTGGTGATTGGTTAGTGGTGATTGGGGAAGAGGACGAATAACCTCTAACTTCTAACCTTTAACTCTTTGTCGAAGTCCGCGATCTGGTCGAGGATGACGTCGGCGAGGTGGCGCTCGGTGCCGATGGCGGAGGAGTAGTAGAGGGTTTTTTCCCGGAGGTGATAGGGATTGTGGCGGAAAACCTCGCGTTGGGAGGCGGCGGGGCCGACCTCGGGTTCGATGCCGAGCATGACCGGGATGTCCTGATAGGAATGGAGGCCGTCGGAGATGAAGAAGGGGACGACGACGACATTGGGCGTGGTGGCCAGCTCGTCCCATTTCGCAATGAAGGGCTGCTCCTCCATGTAGGCATCGGTGACGTGGGCGTAGCCGGCATCCGAGGCAATGATTAGATCGACCTGATCGCGGATCGCCTTGGTGGAGTTCTGGTTCAGCCCGGTGCCGTGGCCGGTGATGATGAGGGTGGTGTTGGCGGGATCGATGTCGGGTGCGACCTCTTTCGCGCGGCGCAGGATCAGGCCGGTCATCGAAGGGTGGACTCCGACCGGGAGGCAATAGTGGAAGGTCTTTCCGCGGACCGTGGTGGTGGGGCCGGTGAGCTCGAGTTCGCGCGGGATCACATCCTGGGTGAAGTAGCCCTCACTGATGAAATCGGGGACCACGTAGATGTCGGTGCAGTCGGTGAGATACCAGGCCTCGCGCATGGACGGTTCCTCTTTCCAAAAGCAGCAGTGGACCTCCTTGAACAGGCCGCGACGGCGGATCTCGTCGGCGTGGTCGAAGTAGGGCGTGGAGGAATCCGGGTTTTCAGTGGAGCCATGGCCGACGATGAGGAGGGCGCTGTGGGGCTTCGGGGTGATCGGCATGCGGGTATTAAGGGTGGAAAATCGAAATCCCCAAATTCGAATTTTGGGCTTTTCTCGGCCGGAAAACGGTTCAGCGGTCGGGGGTGCCGTTCCTGTTCGAGACCCTCCAGCTTTGGATCGACGAGTCCGCCCGCAGTGGTCCGGAAAACATGGCGGTGGACGAGTGGCTGCTGGCGAACGTGGATGAGCCGGTGCTCAGGGTTTACCACTGGGAGGAAAACTGGGGAAGCCTGGGGTATTTTGGAGCGATCGCGGAGGCGCGGAAAACCTTTCCCGAGGTGAACTGGGTGCGCCGCTGGACCGGTGGTGGGCTGGTGGATCATCGCGACGACTGGACCTACACGCTGGTGGTGCCGATCCGAGACCCTCTGGCCAGGCTGCGCGGAGCGGAGAGCTACCGGTTGATCCACGAGGCCCTGAGTCAGGTGCTTGAAAACGGCGGTGTCCGGCTCAGCGCAGGCCTCGAACTTACTGGCGCGGCGATCTGTTTTGAGAATCCGGTGGAGCACGATCTGGTGGATGCGTCTGGAAGGAAACGGGCCGGGGCGGGTCAGCGTCGCACCAGGACCGCGCTGTTGCATCAGGGTTCGGTGGGCGGGCGATTGGAACTTCACGCGAGCCGGGCGCGGGCGGAGGCTTTGGCGGTGAGATTGGCTCCGCAGGTTCATGATTTCCTCGACAAACCTCGCCTGGAAGAGATCGGCAGGCGGGTGGGGCGTTATGTGGAGACTGGTTGGACGGACCGACGCTGAACGGGCCGGGAGCTGGAAGCTCCCGGAACGGACTGTGGAGCAGGGATGCTCCGGCCACGGGAAAGGAGGCGATACGGCCCTGCTGAAAATAGATGCGGGAAATCCTTGCTTCCGGTCGCGGAATGGAAAAGTTTCCCGCCGTCGCGGGGCGTAGCTCAGCCTGGTAGAGCGCGTAGTTTGGGACTACGATGTCGTCAGTTCGAATCTGGCCGCCCCGACCACTCTTCCCTTCGGGAAAGTTTGAAGTTTCAAGTGTACAGTATTTCAGGGAGAGGACTCGTCCGCGCTGCGGGCTCGAAGCTGGTTCGATCCGAACAAGGGGCCAGTGAAGAGACTTCGAACGGGTGCTCTTCGCCTTCTTCCCCCGACCCCCGGCCCCTGAATCCTGGGCACTCAATCTTCAGGGCTCGATCGCGCCGATGGCGGGGGCCTTGTCGGGGGAGACCGGCTTTCCGAAGAAGTCGCGGCCACCGTTGTTAGGGATGACTTTTCCCCGTGGAAAGCCGGTGGCGGATTTCGGTTTGAAGTTCACCAGTTCGGCGATCGATTTCGCGGGCACCAGAGGCCCTCGGAATTCAGGCGATTTTGGGGTGATGGCGGTGCCGGGCGGGAGACCTTCGTGTTTGCCAATGAAGAGGTTCGACTCGAAGACATTGCCCTGCGTGGGGCCGAAGTTCCACGTCCCGCGACCGCCTTCTGAAACGAGGAAGAGGTTGTTGGTGAAGACGGTGTCGCGTGAAACGCCGCTGTTCCAGGCGGTGCCGAGGAAGATCGGCAGGTCCTGTTGCGGCGAGAGGATGATGGTGTTGTTGTAGAGGCGGTTGCGGGTGGCGTTGCCGCCGAAGTGGAAGACGCGGGCGCTGTTGATGCCATCGTGGACGCTGAGGTTGTAGCGGATGATGGTGTCCTCGTTGACCGCCTTTCCCGGCGCGCAGAGCAGCATGAAGCCGCCTTCGTTCTGATAGCTGTAGTTGTATTGGAAAATGGTACGACGACAGCCGTAGTCGGAGTCATAGGCTTGTCCATCCTGGGTGCCCTTCATGCCGGAGACCTGGTTGAACTGGACGACAGTATCGTCGCAGTCGAAGGGCCAGATCCCGGCAGCAGCCTCGCCCTTTCCGCAGCGCATTCGTCCGCCGCGGAGGATGTTGCGCTCGATGAGTCCGCCGTTGGTGCCCCAGAGCTTGATGCCGTCGCCGCCGATGTCCTCAAGCAGGTTGTCGCGGATGATGACGTTGCGGCTTCTGGGACCACCGCGACCAAGCTGGCAGATGCCGTTGCGGTCGGTCTTCACGACATGGCATTTCTCAATCAGCAGGCCGTCGAAATACGAGCCGTTCTTCGATGAGGCCTCGAAGAAGATGCCGCAGCCTTCCTTTTCCTTGCGGAGGTCGCCGTTGACATCATGGACGAAGAGTCTGCGCAGATAAATGCGGCTCATTCTCCCGATGCCATTCGCGGAGATGCGGACGCCATTGCGCCACTGGGCGGGCGTGGGGCCGAGGTTGGTGATTTCAAGATCAGCGAGCTCCCAGCCCTGGATGTTCTCAAGCAGGACGGTGTCGTAGAAGCGGCCCTGGCCATCAATGCGGGGAAGCGCCCCTTCGCCATAGCGGCCGACGCTGATGAGCCCTGAGGCGTCGCCCTCGATGCGACCCGAGCCTTTCGGTTTCAACTGCCCGTTCCAGACCTCGCCCGCCTTGAAAAGGATCCGGTCGCCGGGCTGGAACTCGGTGGCATTGACCTTGGCGAGGGTTTTCCAGGCCTGGTCCGGAGCGAGGCCGGTGAAGGAGTCGTCGCCCTTCGTGGCATCGAGATGATAGGTGCCCGCTCTGGAGAAGGCCGAAAGGAAGAGGCAGGCGGAAAGGATCGTGGCGGAAACGCGCATGGGATGAGGAAGCGGCAGCAGGCTGCGGACCACCCGCCGCAGCCTTTCATCGGAGCACCTCCCCGAAAGGTTGAATCACTTCACGCGAGAAAGCCTGGGAATGCCACGCTGGAGGAGCTGTTTGTCAACGGCGCTGGTGGTGGCCTCGTCGAGCTGGACGGTGAGGTTTTCGTCTTCGAATTCAATCGAGTGAAGCCCATCGGTGCCCTTCTTGAAAGCCTCCGCCAGTGACTTCATGTCGCGGATTTCCTGGCCGTTGACCTTCTTGACTACGAGGTTCCGAAGCCGCTCGTAGCCGATCGTGGCGGGGGTGGCGATGACTCCGCTGAGGAAGACGATGCGGTCGGCCCTGGCTTCGTATTTCTCGGGGTTCTCCAGTGCGTCAATGAGGTTGAGCGGGGCCCGTGATCTCCAGTCCTCGCCAAAGGCCTCGAGCAGTGGCTTGGAGAGTTCCTGGAAGATCAGGCCGCCTTTGACGACATAGTTCGGGGCCTGGTTGAAGGTGTAGCTGGGCACCAGCTTCTTGGATTCATCGCTGCGGGTCAGCGTGACCTCGAGCTTGAGTGGCTTGCCGTCGCGGAGAATTCCGAGGCTGACCACCTCGCCGGTGCTCCTCTCACCGCGCACGAGATGGCTCCAGAACAGGCTGCCATAGGTCGGGTGGGGGTAGTAGCCGCGGCGGTCGATGGCGTGCTCGCCGATGGAAAGCAGCACGTCTCCCTTGAGGATGCCAGCCGTCTCCGCAGCCCCGCCCTTCTTGACGTTGGAGATATAGAGGCCTCCCTGGTCGTCGGAGAGCTTCAGCCATTTCCGGAACGAGGGATCCTCGGTGCGGGCGCTGTTGATGCCGAGGCTGGGAAATCCGGCGTAGGGGGTGGATTTCGCGGCTTGGAGGAAGCGGGCGAGCAGTTCGGTGGAGGTGACGTCGCTGAGCTGGTCCTTGGCATTGTAGCTCGCAAGGAGTCCGGCGAGTTTTCCCTGATGAAGGACGGGCAGCGAGAAGCTGCTGGCGGCGCTCTGCATGGAAGCCTTCACCTCGAAGGTGAGGAAGAATTGGCCTTCGAGGAAATTGGTGATGACATCGACGCTCTGCAAACTGCCGGCTGTTAGAAGCGGCATGCCGTTCTCTTCGACCTGGAGGATATCAACCGTATCCCCGATCCTCGGCGGGGCGGCAAGTTCGAGTGGAATGGTGCCCTCGAAGAACTTCGCTCCCTTTTCGTCATCGGCCGGGCCGAGCAGGGCGAGGTTGGCCTCGAAGTCCACCGCGATCACTTTCGCCGGAAGCATGCGGGTGCCGTCGGTGGACTCGAACTCGAGATAAGTGGCATCGGCGACGAGCTCGCCGGTGGTGAGGACCTGGTTCTTTCCGACGATGGGCGCGAGGGCCCGACGCTGGCCGGGCGGGTTCTTCTCCCAAGGCTGGCTGGGGTTCCAGGACTGAAGGGTGGAGTTGATCCGGACGACCGACTGCTTCAAGGCGGCGCGGTCCTCGACGGGCTTCGGGGCGCTTGCGGCCGGAACTGCGGACGGCGCGGCGGCTTCCTGCTTCGGGGGCTCGCACGCGGTGAGGGCGAGCGCGAAGAGGACAGGGGCGGAGTATTTCATGACGCGGAAAAGGAAGTGGGACAAGGGAGGGTGGATCAGTCCTCGAGGTTGGAGAGCTGCTCGATGTCGTAGGCCTGCTGGACGCGCTTGGTGGCGGTCTCGGCTTCTCCGGACGGGATCACCAGCGGGCGCTCGGCTCCGAAGAGTTCGATGACGAAAAACTCGGGCTTCTCCTTCGGGTGCAGAAGTTCGTTGGCGTGCTTCAGGTCCTTCACCTCGGTGCCGTTGATCTTGTCAATGGCATATCCGGCGAAGTCCGAAAGCTGGCTGGTGAGCGGATCGCTTTCGATGCGTGTTAGCACCACGATGTCCGGGCGCTTCTGGAAAATGCCCTTCGGCACGAAGTCTCCGTAAAGGCGGCGCAGGGTGACGTCGTCGAACTTCGAGGCGGCGAAAAGGTTGGTGTCGAGTGGCTGAAAGACGAGCCCGGCGAACATGATGTAGCGCGGCTTCACCTCATACTGGATGGCGTACATGCGCGACCAGGAGAGCGGCTTGAGGGTGATCTCGAAGTCCTTTGGAGCACCTTCGCGAAGGATGCGCAAGGCGACCTTGTCCCCGGCGAACTTGCGCTCGATGATTTCATGCATGTCAACGTCCTCGCCGTCGATGGTGACCATGCCAGCGCTATCGACCTGCTTGCCATCGATCGACATGAGGATATCGCCGGGCTTGATCACGCCATCGCACGAGCCGGTGGGCGTGACGTTGGTGATGAGGACGCCGGTGTTGTCGTCGGGCAGCTTCAGGGCCTTGCGCATCGCCGGGTTGAAGAGCGGGAAATCACCGAGCCCGAGTTCGGCGTAAGAGTCGTAGTGGCCATCTTCAATATCCCTCAGAAAGCGTTTCACGACCGGTGTGGGGATGATGTAGCCGGTGTTGTCTGCCTGACGCAGACCCTGGAAGGCGACGCCAACCACTTTTCCATCTTGCACGACGGGACCACCGGAATTGCCGGGGTTGATGGCGGCATCAATCTGCACGATGAGGTGTGAATCCGCGCGGGAATGGGAGTAGGCGCTGAAATCGATGCGGGAAACGACCCCGCGTGTGACGGAAAGCCGGTCGCCGCCGATCGGGTAGCCGATCACGCGGACCTGGGTTTCCAACTGCGGCACCTCGCCGAAGGTGAAAACCGGGAGCTTTTCAAAGTTGGTGAAATCCTCGACCGAAAGAATCGCGAGATCGCAGTCGTGTGCGATGAACTCCACCTTGGCCGCATACTTCTGCGGGCTGCCATAGATGTTGAGCAGAATGCGGCGGCCATTCGAAACGACGTGGGCGTTGGTAAGGATGCGGTTCTTTCCAATGATGAAGCCGGTGCCGATCCCACCGCTGAAACGGCCGGCATTCCAGGGCGTCGAGTAGTCGGGGACTTGTGAGGCGACTTCGATCCGGATGACGGACTTGTAAATGTCGGCCGGAGCCTCGCGGGCGGGAGCTTCGACCGGCGGGGCCGATTGAGCCGACGCGGAGGAGATGAGGAAAAGACCGGCAAGAAGGAATCGAGCAGCTGACATCGCGGGTCAGGCTAGGGATGACGAGCGGAGGAGAAAGCACGAAATTCCGGAGTGGCCGGGAAGCTGGCGGGAATTCAGGGCGATGCTGAGGATTTCCGGGTTTCGATGGATTCACTGACGATGCGTCCCTGGGAATCGGTGCCGCCGTCGGAGTGGATTTCGCAAATCAGTTCGACTTTCGCGCCAGTCGGGATGGCCGGGTGGGTGAGGCGATAGGTATTGGCCTTACTGCTCCAGCCGGTGAAGCCGTCGTGGACATCGGTGCCGGCGGGAGTGCTGTTGATGAGGAGTTTGACAGAGCGGATGGCGAGGCCGTGGGCTCCCTTGAGATAGGAGAAGGTGACGGGAAGTTCGCCCGCGGGCTTGGAGGCGAGTGCTTTCGAAATATCGAGGACGAGAGGTTTGAATTCGGCGGTGATCGTGGCGGGCGACCAGTTGCCGAGTTCGGCGGAGTCTTCCCACCAGTAGTTGACTCCGAGGGCGTCGAGTTTGGGGCGATGTTGACGCAGGCGCTGGAGGAAATTACCCCAATCGCGATTTCCGGAGGAGCTCCATCCGACTTCGGAAATGGCGCAGGCGCGCGGCCAGGTCTGGAGGTCGAGCAGCCACGGCTCGTGGACGAAGACGGTCCAGACGTTCCCCTGAAGGCCGAGGATGTGCTTGGCCTGCGTGGCATCGAGGGAGGCAGGCACGGGGTTGTAGCGATAGACCTTTTCCAGCGGATTGTGGCCAGGCCAGTGATTGGGTTCGAGCGGGCTGTTGGATTGACCGTGGTCGAGATACACAAAGTTCTGAGGAGTCATGACGACATCGTGACCCATCTTCGCGGCGGCGATTCCGCCTTCCTCACCGGTCCACGACATCACGGTGGCTCCCGGCGCGAGTCCGCCGTCGAGGATTTCGTTCCAGCCCAGGAGGCGGCGATTTTTCGAGGCGAGAAAGCGATCGAGCTCCTTGATGAACCACGATTGCAGGGCGTGTTCGTCGGGCAGCCTGAGGTCGGCCTTTCGCTTCTGGCAGCGCGGGCATTGTTTCCAATGAGCCGGATTCACCTCGTCTCCGCCGATGTGAATGTAGGTCGAGGGGAAAAGATCGATCACCTCGCTGAGGACGTCGGTGGCGAAGCGGACGGTTTCATCGCGACCGACACAGAGTTCGTTGGTGCCCGGAAAGGGCGGGAACTTCTGGGCCTTGCAAGGGTAGTCGAAGAACCAGTCCACGGGCTGCGGCTTTCCCGAGCAGCCAAGTTCCGGATAAGCGGAGATGGCGGCGGCATTGTGGCCGGGCATGTCGATCTCGGGAACGATGGTGATGTTTCGTTCGGCTGCGAATTCGACGATCTCGCGGATTTCGTCCTGGGTGTAGAAGCCGCCGTAGCGTCCGGTCTTTCCCGGTTCCGGATAGCCGGGCTGCTGTCGCCAGGCTCCCAATTCGGTGAGCTTCGGGTATTTCCTGATCTCGATGCGCCAGCCGTGGCCGTCTGTTAGATGCCAGTGGAAGACGTTCAACTTGTAGCGCGACATGAGGTCGATGAAGCGCTTCACCTCGGCGACGGATTGGAAATGTCGCGACGAATCAAGCATCAGTCCGCGCCAAGGAAAGCGCGGGGCATCGCTGATGCGGATGGCTGGAATTTGATACGGAGAGGTCTTGGGAATGAGCTGAAGCAGCGACTGACAAGCATTGAAGATGCCTGCGGAAGTGGAGGCCTTGAGAAGGATGTGATTTGGGGAGACCTCCAACTGGTAAGCCTCGCGCCCGTTGATCGAGTCGTCCTTTTCAAACCGAATCGATCCGCTGGCCGAGGGCTTGATTTGAATGCCTATCTCACGCTTGATCTGCGCAATGAGGAGTTCGGCCTGAGCTTTCCATTCTGCCGGATAGGTCAGCGAGCTGGCCTCGCTCAAAAGAAAGCTGCCTTCTTTGGGCTCGACAGTGAGGGGCCGGGGAATGATCGGCGGCGGCTCTGCGGCATGCAGGCATCCAAGAGAGAGAACGAAGACGAAGAGAAACAAACGCTTCATAAGAACGCCGACCCTTACGGAGGTCAAACCACGTTTGTTCCATGGAGATTCAGCGGCTCACTGGATCGGCCGGTTCAATTCGGTCCTCCAATCATTCGGATCGTCGCTGGCTTCCGGCCCCTTGAGGTAGCATTCCCACGCCTCATCAAGCGGAGTGTGACCGGCGGACCTGATCCAGTCCATGAACTCCCCCCAGGCGGCCCCGAGGTTGTCGTAGGGACCGTGATAAAGGGTTCGTGCCACCCGCGCGGCGGGAACATGTCCCGATTCCACGCGACCGATGGGCGTGACAGGCGCTTCGATCGGCACGCAGATCTTGAAATCGAACACTGCGGCATCGATCCGCAGGTGGTGCGTGAACCACGGGCCCGCAGGCTGGATTCCCTGATCGGAAAGAGCCGCCATCACCTCGCCAATCCCGGGTCCCATGACCTCGCGGATCCGTTCACGCGGGATCAAGACGCGAATGAAGGCGATGAGATGAGCGGGGGAGTCGGCGAGGAATGGAGGCTCGATCATGGGGGAGAAGAAAATTCGAAGCACGAAATTTGAAATTCGAAGATTAGATTTTGAGATTCGCAGCTTTCCCGCGCCTCTGATTGGCGACCTTAAGATCTCGGTCCAAATCTTCTTGCCGACATTGATGCCACAGAGTCGATCCGTGTGCGAACGAAGAAATTTGGTTAAATCAAGGAATTGAAACCTCTTTGTAACTTGCTGGGATTTCGAAGATTTCTGAATCTAGCGGATCATGTCGAATTTCCGCGCAGGTGGAAACCGTGTGCGGTCCATTTCCCGTGACCGAATCGGTGCGAACTGCGAATCCAGGCATCTCTAGCTTCGTCGAAGCAGTCAAATTGAGGAGTTCAACTAGCTGATTGGGAGCGAGCCTGTCCTTTCGGGCTTGGATAGAAGCTCCTTCTTTGAAGTCTCTCGCAATCCAAGCGACAATTTTCGATTGGATGCTTATTGGGATATCTTTTGTGTAAGAGTCAAAGATAATGAATTTTTCGCAATCCCAAGATCCAATCTTTTTCTTCTCCCCTGTGAATCTCATTTCGAAGGATTCTGTCAATATCTCCTTTATCTCAGGGCTTAGTTCTGTTGGTGATGGAATCGCTGGGAGTGGAACTTTTTGATACAGCTTGTTCACGTGATCAAGAATGGTGATGCCTTGATGTGGGTCGTGGATTGTTGAGATACTTGTGTCTTTGGAGTCGCTTCGAGCCTTGCTCCCCTTGATCTTAAATTCCACTCGGTGAATCTCGTCTCCGTTCTGAACGTCCAAAATCAGTGTGATGTCCTCCTGACTTTTGGTATCATTTGAGGGAGTGGATTGGTCCTCATGGCGATTGCATCCAGCTGTCAGAATAGCGACCTGAACTACTAGGTAACCAAGTAGCCCAATTTTTTTGGAATGCATGTGCTTTCTCCCCCTCACTTGCTCACGTTGAAGCGGAACTCGATGACGTCGCCGTCCTTGACGACGTATTCCTTGCCTTCGATGCGCAGCTTGCCCTTTTCCTTGGCGGCGTGCTTCGAGCCGAGTTCGACGAGGTCGTCGTAGTGGACGACTTCCGCTGCGATGAAGCCGCGTTCGAAGTCGGTGTGGATGACGCCGGCGGCGGCGGGGGCCTTGTCGCCCTCGTAGATGGTCCAGGCTCGGGTTTCCTGCACGCCGGTGGTGAGGTAGGTGCGCAGGCCGAGAAGATGATAGACGCCACGGATGAGGGCGGAGACACCGGAGTCGGAAACGCCCATGTCCTTGAGGAAGTCTGCGGCGTCGGCGGGGTCGAGGTCGATGAGTTCCTCCTCGATGCGGGCGGAGATCACGACGGCCTCGGCACCGGAGTGCTCGGCGGCGAACTTGCGGACGCGGGCGACCATTTCATGCGAGTCGGGATTGTCGATCGCGCCACCGAGTTCGTCCTCGGCGACGTTGCAGGCGTAGATGGTCTTCTTGGATGAAAGCAGAAAGAACTCCTTCACGATCGGAAGGTCCTCGTCGGCGAACTTCAGGGTCAGGGCTGGGTTGCCTTCGTTGAGGTGGGGGAGGAGGAGGTCGATGAGTTCGACTTCCTTCTTCGATTCCTTGTCGCCGCTCTTGGCCTTCTTTTCGCGGGACGAGCGACGCTTCTCGAGGGCGGCGATGTCGGCGAGGATGAGCTCGGCGTTGATGATCTCGATGTCGCGGATCGGATCGACGGTGCCGAGTTCGTGAATGATGTCGTCGTTCTCGAAGCAGCGGACGACCTGGACGATGGCGTCGGTCTCGCGGATGTTGGCGAGGAACTGGTTGCCGAGGCCCGCGCCTTCGGAGGCACCCTTGACGAGGCCGGCGATGTCAACGAACTCGATGGCGGTGGGAACCAGCTTGTGGGAGCCGGAGATCTTGGACAGGACGGCGAGCCGTGAATCAGGAACGACCACGATGCCGACGTTCGGATCGATGGTGCAGAAGGGATAGTTGGCCGCTTCCGCCTTGCGGGAACGGGTGACGGCGTTGAATAGGGTGGACTTTCCAACATTGGGCAGTCCGACGATTCCGGCTTTGAGCATGGCGGCGGGAGGGTGGGGGACGCTGTTGAACGGGGCAATGACGAAATCGAGGTTCGAAGCAATTTGGATTTGAATTCATTTCTCGAGGGTTATCTTCTGGAACTCGTAAGCACTTGCATCTGAAACCCATGAAGAATTCAAAACTTGCTCTCCTCACGTTCTTTCTCGTGCAGCCTGCCTTTGCGGCAATCACCCTTGTCGGCAACGGCAGCGGCCCGGGCTCCCAAGGCTGGACAACCACCCAGACATCGGGCAACGGAAGCCAGAATGGCTTTTTCGGGGGTGCCGACCCGAATGGCAATGGAGGGGCTGCCAGCGTGGTTTCGGGCAATGGATGGGGAATGTATGCGAACAGCAGCCAGACGGTCACCGCGAGCTATTCCACCGGAAACCTTAACCCACAGGCATTTCCGGCATTCATCCAACTGGGTCTCGACAACGGTTCCACGATCCAGGGCAACGGCAGTTTCGGCTCGGGGGTGGTAGGCATCCAGTACTTTGATGGGGCAACACTGGCCTTCGAGTTTCGATATGTTGGTGGAAACGCCGCAGCTCGCTGGGAGTTTGGTGACAGCACTGGATTCAACCAGACATCGTCGGTCGGTTATTCGACCAATGGTTTCAATTTCCGATTCAATCAGATAGGGACCAATACCTACACGTTTGTGGTCAACGGCAGCACGGTCCGCTCGGGCACGCTTGCCGGAGGCGCTGGGCTGGTGGATTCGGTCAGGGTGTTCAACAACAACGCCGGGTCGGGCAGTAACTCCAACGTCGTCTTCAACAACCTGATCTATCAGGTTCCGGA
>JAIYDT010000365.1 GCA_027487355.1 Verrucomicrobiaceae bacterium | reverse complement strand
ACCCGCGCCAGCTCGCTCGGTGTGGTGGCTCCTCGAAAGGTCGGCGACGAACTCTGCGATGGCGTGCAGGGGAGCTTGAAGCCGGGCGTTGGCGAATCGACGGAGGATCATTTCATCGCCTGGATCGGTCGCGACTCCGGCCTGATGAGGCAATTCCAGTTCACCATCGATGGCCTCGAAAGCACCCGCGGCGCGGACGTGGAGGTCACCTTTTCCGAACACTGGAAAGCCAGCGACGGGACCATCTGGCCACGTCACTTCGTCGAACACATCGTCCGACCGATCCCGGTGAAGGCTCACGACTGGCGGATGCTTTCGTTGAAAAGCAGCCGGTGATGGCGATCTTGGCCGGGAGCCAGTGCCGGACGAACGGGAATTCTCAGGCCAGCTTCAGACGCTCGTCCTCGGCTAGCTTGGTGTTGAGTTCAGGCCATCCGCCATCGACCTGCATGTTGAAGCAGTAGAGGTAAAGCGTGACCAACTTGGAGTCGAAGCCCCCTTCAAGCAGGCGGTCAATCGTGGCGCTGAGCCGCTCGGAATCGAGCTTCTTCGGCAGGTCACCGACCACCGAGCCCTTGCCGTCGTGGGCGATGCCCATGCCGTCGCAGAACGCGGCCAGCAGCATCTGGTTTCCGGCCATCAGCCAGGCCTGGAGCAGGTGCTCGCCGATGGTGTCGCAACCGCGGAGCTGGAGGGTCTTCTGGATCCATGCATACTGATCGGCCATCGACTTCTTCTCGACGAAGACCGGGCGCAGCTTGCGGTTCTGCGCAAGCGTGGCGACCGCGGAGCGATAGACGTTGCGGTCATTGGCGCGGAACCAATTGAGCATCTGGGTCACCAGGGCGGGATCGACGGCGGAGTAAAGTTCGTGGGCTTTCACAGGAAAAATTTCGGGGCCGACAGTCAAGACAGCCCGTTTCCCCGTGGCAAGGGCGGAAAATCAGCGGGGCGGAATTGATCAGACCTCGGTGGACGAGAGGCTCAGTCCTGATGAATCGAAGCCAGTTCCCATTCCCGCTCCAAACGATGCTCCTGAATCAAATTCAGGACTGTTTCCAGATCCAGTTCGTCGCCGAGCGTGGCAACCATCCGGCTGATGTCCCTCAAATGCTTCTGAGAGCCTCCTTCGCGGAAAAACTGCAGTTTTCTGACAATGACATACTCAGGTGGAGCCAGCGTGATCGAATCTGAGTCAAGTTCCACCCTCCGGGCCTTGGACAAACCCCAGCGATGCAGAGCGTCGCTGACTGGGTAGACATCGCATTTGAAGCCGGTTTCGTGGTGGATGAGGATGAAATGCCCTCGCTGACGCCTCTCGATTTCCAAAGCCATGACTTCCAACGGTGGACAGTAGAATTCTTCCAAAGGGAAGGCATTCACAAGTCCGGGCAGCTCCGGACTTCTCAGGAAGACAACAATGTCCACATCGTTGGTCATTCGCGGCTCGCCGTAGAAAATCGCGGCCACACTGCCACTGACCATGTAGCGGATTCCGAGTTCGTTGAGACGACGCGTAAAAATCAGAAATGGTTCATCCAACGGCATGCAGGAAGATGCTTTTTACCTTTTCCGCCACTTGAGTCTCGGTCCATTCGGGATGTTGCTGTCGAATGGCCGCCGTTTTGAGCTTTCTGGCACTCCAATACATGGCGAAGGCGGTCCGAAGCTTCTGCTGACCGGTCATGCGTCGCAGGGACGCTAGGTATTCAGGCGACAGATTGGAAGCCATGGATGAACGCTCACATAAGTGGCCGAGGCAGACAAGGAGAGAGCCTTCTTTTCCATCAGATTGCCAGGAGGCAAATGGCCTCACAGTGCTTGAGCTTGGAGCGGCCGATCAGGCATCGGAGCGATTTTTTAGCGCATGATGCACCATGATCGCCGCATAGGCATCGTTGGCCGCGTAAAGAAGCTGACGGTCGGAGAGCTGCTTCGCCGCCCAGTTCGAGGTGGTCATCGCCTTGGATTTCAGCAGTCGCCGCTCGAAAAGCATCGCGATGGCAGACTTCGCCCCGACGGCATTGCGGAACCCGAGCTGCTTGAACTCGCGGTCGAGGTCGATGATCGAGCTCGGTCGGATGTTGAAGCGCTCGGAGATCTGGTGGAGGTCGCCGCGCAGGCCGAAGCCGATCTTCACCAGCTCCGGGGATTTCAGCAGGGTTATGATCGCCGGATGGCTTTCCTCGACGTGCGACTGGAAGATGAAGGCTTTTTCAGTCGTGGAGAACTGAAGCACGTGTGGACCTTCTGATTTCTGGCCCTTGTGGAAGGTCGGCTTCGACTCGGTATCAAACCCCACCTCACGCACGGCGAGCAGTTCGTCCACCGCCAGTCCGGCCTGACGCTCGTTGGTTACCACATAAATCCGCTCCAGCTCCAAGCCATCGAAGGGTTCCAATTCCGCGATCTCTTCCTTGCTGGGCGTCGTTTTAGGGTCGGTCATTCTTGATGGATCTACTGCGAGGGCTTTCCCCGCTGGGTGGATGTTCCTCCGGTCAGATGATGGGATCAAGCCTTGGTCCGATGGATGGCAGGATTTCAGTGCCGCCTTGCAGATTCCCTCGTCCAGTCCATGCTTCCGGCCATGCCTCACCAGGTTGAAATGTGGCGGACCCTCCGCTGGATCGGGATCGCCTTGCTGCTCATCGGCGCGCTTTATCTCCTCGTACTGCGGCCGATGGAGCATTTCATCAGCGGCACTGCCAATCGTTTGGAAAAGGGGCTCGACCGGGTGCTCGGCGCGATCACCAACTCCGACACCCGCATCGTCGAGGGTCGGGCGGAGATCGTCGAAACCACGGAGATTTCCGAGCTTTCGCTGCTGGAGATGAAGATGAGCGCCACCCGTGCCTTCGAGAACGAGGGCTACCTGCTCAAGTATCTCCCAGCGGGAACCAAGAAGCTCATCGTCCGCGGACATTACCAGGTGAAGGCCGGCTATCGGCTCAAGCCCGGCATCTCGCTGCGGGTGGAGAAAGGGCAGCCGATCGCGAAGTTTCCGAAGGCCGACATCCTTTCCGTCGAGCTCACCGACTTCGAGATCCTCAACGAGGAAGACGGCTGGCTCAACAAGGTCACGGCCGAGGATCGGGCCGCCGTGCTACGTGAGCTGCGCGAGCAGATGCGGCAGGAGGCGATCAAGAGCGGCATCCTCGACACCGCCAGCTCCAGCCTGCGGACCCGACTTCGCGACCTGCTGGGCGTCGAGTCGGTGCGGATCGAGGAGGACCTGCCCTGACACGAAACCGATCCGCCTGCGGCTGATGACTTGCAAGCAGCGGCGAGATAGGCGATGGCTCAGGCGCGTCCGGCAGTCTTTCCCGGGCATCTCCTGATCCCATGAAACCGATCCTTCTCCTGCTTTCGTTCTGCCTTGTTTCCTCCTTCCAGCTCCATGGCGAAGAGCCCGCACCTGCTCCAGCGGCCCCTGTCGTTGCCAAGGTGATCGACTCCACCAACGCCGAGGAGCTGAAGGCCAGCGTCAGCCAGACTGTCACCGTCAAGGGCAAGGTCGTGAAGGCCACCGATTGGGACGGCCGCGGAAATCCGGAGAAGGGCATCAATTTCATCAACCTTGCTGGCGACCAGTTCACCCTGCTGGTCTTCGCCGCCGACTACGGCAAGTTCAGCGCCCGCCCGGCGGAGCTTTACAAGGACAAGACCATTGAGGTCACCGGCAAGTTGGAGCTGCGAAAAGAGAAGCTCCAGATCAAGGCCACCGCGCCAGAGCAGATCAAGATCGTCGAGGAGCCCGTCGCGCCCAAGGCCCCTGAAACTCCGGCTCCTGCCGAGCCGAAAGACAAGTGATGCCTGTCGCGCGTATTCTTGCCGCCTCCGCAGCGGACGTTTCGCCCCTCTTTGCCCTGCTCAGCCTGGTCCTCATCCTGGCGGTGCTGGTCTCCCTGGTGCTGATCCGTTTCCGGCAGAGTCTCCTCGTCGGCTACCTGCTTTGCGGCGTGGTGATCGCCAACGCCGGGCTGATGCCCTTCGCCGGCGGCTCCGAAGCGGACGCGGTGATCACCCACCTCGCGGAAATCGGGGTGATCCTGCTGATGTTCACCCTCGGGATCGAGTTCTCGCTGGGCGAGCTTTCCCACCTCTGGCGAATGGCCCTCCTCGGCGGAGGCCTGCAAGTGCTCCTGACCTCCGCCGTGACCGTGGCGGCGGCCCTCGCCCTCGGCTTCCACGCCGCAGAGGCCTCGGTGCTCGCAGTGGCAGTGGCCCTGAGCTCCACCGCGGTGGCGATGAAATCCTTCCAGGATCTCGGTCAGCCGAACAACCCCGCCGCCCGCGCGGCTCTCTCGGTGGCGCTTTTTCAAGACCTGCTCGTGATCGTATTCATCCTGATCCTGCCCGCCATTTTTGGGAAGGGTGAAGGCTCGGTGGTCATGGGCATTGGCTGGGCGATCTTGAAAGGCCTGCTGTTCCTCGGCGGGGCGCTCATCCTCGGCCGCTATGGCATCACGCCCCTGCTGCACGCGGTCGCCCGGGCCCGCAGCCGCGAACTGTTCACGCTCACGGTCGTCGCACTGTGCTCAGGCGTCGCCCTCGCCGGTGGAGCCCTCGATCTTTCCCTGGCCCTCGGTGCCTTCGCGGCCGGACTCGTGGTCAGTGAGTCGATTTACAGCCATCGGATCATGGCCGACATCCTGCCTTTCAAGGATCTCTTCCTCGCCATCTTCTTCATCTCCGTCGGTCTCCAGATCGAGCTCTCCGTCGTCGCGGCCGAGTGGTCCAAGGTGCTCATCGGCTGCGTGCTGATCTTCGCGCTGAAAGGCGGCGTGGTCTTCGGCATCACCCGCTTGATGAAGCTGCCTCTGCGACCTGCGCTACTGACTGCGGCCTCACTTGCCAGCACTGGTGAGTTTTCCCTGGTGCTGATGGGAAAGGCCGGCGAGTACCACCAGTTTGATCCGGCCTTGATCCAACTGCTGCTGATCTGCAGTGCCGTCACGATGGGTCTGGTTCCGACCCTCATGCGGGCGAGCGGTCCGGTCGGTCGCGCACTCGAGAAACGCGGTTGGTTCTCCTCCAGAAAGCCGGTTTCCGAAGCACTTGCTCCCTCCAAGGCCATCAAGGAACTCGCCGACCACGCCGTCATCTGCGGCTACGGACCCGTCGGCCGCGCCCTCAATGAAGCCTTGAAACGCTGCGGGGTCGATACCCTCGTCATGGAGTTGAACTCCGACACCGTCCGGCAACTCAAGAAGGAAGGGCAGCTTGTCCTCTTTGCCGATGCCACCCATCCGGAGGCCCTCGACCTCGCCGGGATCGGTCGGGCCCGGCTCGTGGCCTTCACTTTCCCCGCCGTGGACATGACCTGTCAGGCGGTGCCGCTGGTGCGCGAGCGAAATCCCGGCATCATCCTCTTCGGTCGGGCCAAGTATCCGGCGGAGATCGAACGGCTCCGCGCCCTCGACGTTGAAACCATCCACGACGAACGCGAAAGCGCCGTGGCAATGGTCCGCCAGGCGATGCGCTCCTACGAGCGGGCGGACATCGACCCCGAGGAAGTCGTGAGAAGCATCATGGCAGCAGGCTGAGTTCCCCGACACCAACCACCCACGATCCCAACTGGCTTCAGTCATCAGGGCCACTTCGGCTACGGATTCAGGTGTCGACCGTCGCCTTCTTTGCAGCTTTTCCAACAACCGGGATGTTCAAACCATCATCCAAAGGGTCACATTCAGAGGGACACAGAGGGACAGACATTTTGTAGAATCTATCTTGCTTGTTCGCCTCGACCATCTAGGGTCGAGGAATGAGGCGCTCCCGCTGGCTGGCTCCCTGGAAAGATTCGCTGGAGAAACCCGCGATCTACCACTGCATCTCACGCGTGGTGGACCGACGGTTCGTGCTTGGCGATGAGGAGCGCGAGCAGTTCCGCAAGTT
>JAIYDT010000008.1 GCA_027487355.1 Verrucomicrobiaceae bacterium | reverse complement strand
TCGGCCAGCAGATTGACTTCATGCAGCAGCGGAAAGGCGGTCACGCCACTGAGCACGAGTCCCACGATCACGATCAGGATGGCCAGACGGATTTGCTTCAGCGGCGTCATGACAGGATGGGACTCCATCCGCGGCCGGGGGTCGATGCTCCAGTGATGAAAAACCGATGAAGGACGGGGGAATGGGAGGAATTACTGACAAAGGACTGGCTGGGATGAATGGGGGAGAGGATGGCGAACTAGCCATCATCGCCCAAAGTATTCGCCCATCCGATCATGGATGATCTTCATTTCATCGCTGTTGAGTTCTCCTAATCTTCGCATCAAGCGCACGGTGGGCACCGACTGAATCTGTTGGAGATGGAAGGCCCCGCATTTCAAGAAGGGCTTGGAAATGCTCACTGCCCAGTGATTCCCGCAAAGAGCGGTGGTGTGGGGAATGTGCCATAGGGGTCAGGTGTGACGTTTCAACTTTAAGAGGAAAACGAAACCGAGAATGAACACCAATACACGCGAATTTTTAATGAGTTATGTGAATCGGGCTGTTCACCATAAGAGTGAGCGATTTTTTTCTTATGATTCATTCATTTCCAGTATTTTATTGGCGTTCATTCGCGTTCATTCGCGGTTTCTAGGTTCAACAATTTCGTGCGGAAAGCAACCATGCGGCCTCGGTCTGAATGGCAATGTCCGAGGCGGAATGCCAAAGCGGTGTCAACCTGCGGTTGCCACCGCAGTCCAAGGTTCACGGCGTGTCGTCGAGCCCTGCGAGTGTTCTGCGATGGATGAATTGGAACACCAGGGTGATCAGGACGAAGACGATCGACAAAAATGAACCCACGATGAGAGGAATCATACCCTCTTCCCAAGCAGTCACCCAATTTGTCAGTTCTGAATTTTTAGGAAATCTCAGCGACTTCAAGCCTCCATAGTAGGCGGATGCAGAACCAAAGACGCCGATCAAAATCGGCAACAAGGAGGCAGGCATTAGAAGACGATGCAAAGCCCTGGGATTTCCAATCGCCACCCATAGAATCCAAAGATAAATCAGAACCGCAACCGCCAGGAAGTGCGCTGCCAGGCCACATTCCATGTAATAGTCGATCAGGCTTTTCTTGGTGACCGCAGCCGCAAGGTTCATCACTGAAAGAGGGTTGGGATGGCTCACCTCACCACCTCAGTCCCGATGCCTCCATCGGTGAAGATTTCCAACAACAAAGCATGGGGCTGGCGGCCATCGACGAAGTGGACCTTGCGGACACCGGCGTTGAGGGCGTCCACGGCGCTGCGGATCTTCGGGATCATGCCGCCGGAGATGGTGCCGTCGGCGATCATGGCATCGGCCTCGGAGCGGGTGACGGACTTGATCAACGTGGAGGGATCGGACGGATCCTTCATCAGGCCGGGGACGTCGGAGAGATAGACCAGCTTCGCCACTCGCAGCTCCTTCGCCAGGGCGGCGGCGGCGAGGTCGGCATTGATGTTGAGCGGCTTTCCGGTGGCGAGCTCGGCGGCGAGCGGGGAAATGACCGGCACGATTCCGACCTTGTGCGCGGCCTCCATCTGGCCGAGCTGGCAGCCGACGACCTCACCGACGCGACCAATGTCCACGCGGTTGCCCTCGGCATCGGTGCCCTTGGTTTTTTCGCCGAGAAAAACATCAGTGCCGGGAATGCCGACGGCCTTGCCGTTGAAATCGCGGATCATGCGGACGAGGCCGGGATTGATCTCATCGGTCAATACACGCTCGACGATGTCGATGGCCTCCTCGGTGGTGACGCGGAAGCCGCCGACAAACTTCGCTTCGAGTCCGGCGTCCTTCATCGCGGCGGAGATCGCCTTGCCGCCGCCGTGGACGACGATCGGGTTGATGCCAGCGACTTCGAGAAACACGATGTCGCGCATGACCATGGCCACCAGCTCGGGGTCCTCCATCGCGGAGCCGCCCATCTTGATGAGGAAGGTCTTGCCTCGGAAGGCCTGGAGGTAGGGCAGGGCTTCGATCAGGGCGTTGGCTTTGTCGATGGGATGCTGGAGGCTCATGGGAGAATTGGGGATTGCGGATATGATAAAGCCGCTCACTTGGACCTTGGGGGCTTGGGGCCTTTTTTCGCACCTTTCCGGGCGGCCTTTTTAGCGGGTGCGGGATTTTTTGCGACCTTGCTGACGGGCTTGGTGGGCTCCGGATGGGGCTCGATCGGGGCGTTCGTTTTGGCGGCTTTCTTCTCGGCCTTTCGATCGCTCTTGGTGGCTGGAGAGGGAGTTTTTTCCTCCGGGGCGTCGATGGGATCGAGGACCTTGAGAGGCTTTTCAACCGGAGCGGTGGACTTCAAGGGCCATCCGACGAGGTAGCCTGCCGCCACGGCGGCGAGGGTCGAGTAGAGTGGCAGCCAGACGGAGAACCAGGCGAGGCCGGAAATCTGGGCAATTAGGATGAACACGGTCACCGTCATGAAGGCCAGCCCCATCCGGAAACGCGAGTTCGTGGTGCAGAAGAAGAGCAGGGCCGAAAGCCCGAGAAGCAGGGCCGACTCGCTGGGAGCGGACAGCCGGGCGAAGACTCTCGGTTTGGACAGGCCGGTCTCGTTGCTGATCGAGGCAAGCGCGTTTGCGACCTTATCGGAAAACGTCTTCACACCGGGCTCCGCGGCGCTGCGGTCATTGCGAAGGAGCACGGACCCGGCGGACTCGAGCGAGGTGGCGTCGATCAAAGCAGCTGCCGGAATGGACCGTGTCTCGAACTTCACCGACGGGATGGCCGGGCGTCCGGCCGCATCGATGGGAACGACCGGACCGGATGGGCCGAGCTTCAGGTACGATCCGAGCCGTACTTCGATTTGCTCCGCCTTTCCGCCTGCTTCAGCGAGGGCAGCCACCACTGGAAGGGCGAACACCACCCGGTCCTTCCAGCGGGCGAGCAGCGGCGTGTCTCCCGGCTCGCTTTCGATCAGGGAAAATCCTGCCAGTGTTTTCCCGGAACCAAGGAAGGTCCCCGGCAGGGCCACGCGATTCACCTGAGCGAGAAGGCCCACATCCCCCCAGACCTGGCTGAGCGGGATCGAGGCAACGAAGAACGGCAGCGGCAGGGGCTCCGCGACGGAGCTGCGGGTGAGCGAAGCGCAGGTCACCGCCGAATCGAAATCCGCGAGCCTGGCATCCATGGCCTGCAGTGCGATGGGGTCGGTATCGTCCCAGGCCATTTCATCGGCCAGCGCCACCCGCTTCACGCCGAGGCGCTTCAGGTTGCGGAGCATGACCGCGTAATCGACCGCCTGGGGTGGCGAGCTCTGGAACACGCCATCCGGATCATCGCCGACCGAGATCACCGGCAGGCTCTCTTTCCCCGCTGCGGAGGCTTGGGAGGAAAGCGTGCGCAGCGACCACGGTTGCTCGTGGCTGCCATTTCCTGAAACAAAGAATGGCGGGTTTGCGAAGCCTTTCACCGCGAACTCGAAGACCGCCCGATCGAGGGATGCGAAACCGGAGGTCTGGGGCAGCAGTTTCCAGACCGCCAGCCCGACAGCCGCCGCCGTGACCAGCACACGAAAACGACGTTGAAGGGACTTCGACACGGTTGTTAGAGAGGATCAGGAGGACTGTGCCGCCTTGAGGATCGGATCGAGCGGAGCCTGGAGGCCCGTTCCGGCCACCACTTCCTGGAGCAGGGCGGCGGCGGTGGCGATGTGCTGGCGATACCACTCGTCACCGCGCTTTTTCAGGATGTTGCCGTAGGCTCCGAGAGCCTGCATGAGGCGCTGGGCGGCACACTCGCGGAAGATGGTTTCTTCAGGGCGCTCGTCGGCGATTTCCTCCCAGATGGAAAGAAGCCGCTCCCGCTCGTCGGCGGTGTGCGCGAGGTAGGGATCGTAGATGAGCGAGGCGAGATCGTATTCCTGACGTCCACGCCGCAAGCCCTGGAAGTCGATCAGCCAGGCCTCGCCATCGCGAAGCAGGAGGTTCTGGGATTGGAAATCGCGATGCACCAGATGGCGCGCGCCGGTGCCGAGGCGTTCGGCGAGATCGGTGAAAACCGGATCATTGCGCAGGGGTTCGGCGTCGAGCCCGAGATACCCCTCCACCAGGTGATCGAAGAAATACTCCTGCTCCCAACGGTAAAGCGAGGCATCGAAGGGCGGCATGAGCTCGAACTCCTTCGGCGGTTTCTGATAGAACAGCCGGTCGATCTGGGACAGGGCGGAACGATAGTACGGCTCGCGTTCCTCGAAGGGCCGATCCTTGAGGGAGAGCAGATCGATATCTCCAAGGTCCTCGACGAGGGCGACGTGGCGCTTTGAGTTGTCGTGCAGGATTTCCGGGACGCGGAGGCGGGCTTTCTTCAGGAAAAGCGCGACCGGCACGAAGTTGGCGCTGTCCGGGCGTTCATCGGTCCAGTGCACGCCGATGAACGGCGGATGGCCGGGAGTTTTCACGCGAACGATGGTCCTTCCGGATGCCCCGCGCTTGATCGGTTCCATGGTCACGGAAACGGTCGGGAGCAGGCCAAGGTATTGGCGGGCGGTGGCAAGGATCGAATCGGTCGGCATGAGGGAAAGCCGGAGACTGTCTCACCCGTTTCAACGTTCAAGGCTCAAGTGTTCAGCGGGAAAGGCCATGCCCTTGAACCTGAACACTTGAAACTGAAACCTTTCCCGACTTTCAGATCTTCTCTTCAACCAGCTTGAAGCGGATGTCGAAGTGACCTTGGCTGTGTTTCTGGCAGCAGGTGTAGCAGGCCACCATGCGACGGATCTTCTTCACGCGGCGGAAGGTTTCGAAGCACCACGGACAGCTGTAGAGATACTTGCGCTGCATGCGCTTCCGTTTGAACGGGAGGGTGTGGTAGGGCTGCTCGTTCGGGATGCCGAGGTCGGCGCAGGCGGCCCGCCATTCAGGGCCGTGTGGCTCGATTTTCCTGCGTCCGCAGCGCTCGTAGGCGACCAGGTGGGCGAGCTCATGGCGGATCGTGCGCCACAGTTCCTCGGGTGCGACCTCCTTCAACTTCGGGTTCAGTTCAATCGCCCGATCCGGCCAAAAGGCGCGCCCGGCGGTGGTCTGCATGCGGGCGTTCCACGACACGCGGACCTTGCGGGCGAGTTCGGGAAGTCCGAGTGAATTTGCCGTTTCAACACACCACACGGTCAGTCCCGCATCGTGACCTGCGAGGGTCTTTGGACTGGCCTTCGGAACCGGTTTGGCGGCCTGCGCCGCGTTCCAGCGGAACTCGATCTGGCGCAACCATGAACCCATGCGTGGTTCGCTATCACATGGGCCCGGAGCTGGCAACGAGAGTCGTCAAAAATGCATGTGAACTTCAAGGCCGTGGTGCCGGGGCGGGAGGCCTGACCGGCACATCGTCGTAGGCGCGAAGCTGGATCTGGCCACTGACCGGTTCCTGATAGAGCAACTGCACGCCGCGGGCGACGCCGGGATTCGGCCACAGTCCGGTTCCGATGCTGCGCCACTCGTTCGAGACGAAGGCGAAGGCCTGCATCCGGGCGTGCTGGTTTTCCGCCATCGGCGGCTTGTCGATGATGAGGGTCGCGCCGGGTTTGAAATCGTAAGGCTGCTTTTCAAGCGTGAGCTTGACCGGCACCGGGCTGAGGTTGGTCACGTGGAAGGAGCCTGCGGGAAAGTTCTTTGCCGAATCATCAATGACGAAGATCCGGTGAGTCGTTTCGCCGCCCGGCTGGCCCGGCAGGAAGACGAGGATGGCGCTGCGCAGCGAGGGGGCGAGTTCCACTTTCGCGAGCAATTCCCCCGGACGCTTCATCGAATCGCGATCCTGCTTGAGGGTGAAGGCCAACGTATTTCCAAAGAGATTGAGCGACGGCCCCTCGCGGTTGAGATACGACTGCACCTTCGAGGTCACCGACGGCAGGGCCGGATCAGCGGCGGGGTCGTGGACGAACACTTCCCGCAGGGATGGATCTCCGGAAAAGGAAAGCAGGCGAAGGCTGACCTGGCGGGTCTTGGCCTCCTGCGCACGAAGGCCTGGAACGAGTCCGGCCAGCATGAAGACGATGCAGAGCAATCTCATGGATGTGATGGGAAAAGATCAGACTTCGGAAGGCGACAGCCAGCGGAAGGAAACGATGTTGAAGCGACGACCGAACGTGCGGCTGGCCGAGCCCGGAAGCATCTCAGTGGTCAGTGCATCGGCCTTGTCGGCGGGATCGACGAACTCCGGCATGCGCTGCACGACGGCTTCGCACCAGGCGCGTGCGATGACGACCCCTGCGCTCGACTTCGACTCGCCATAGGCACGGATCCGGAAGGTGTCGCCGCGAACGGTCGCGATCGGGGCAAGAGCCGCCATCAGGTCGCCCTGGCTCAGGATCGAGGGAGCACCTTCGGCCGTGAAGCCATCCATCGCCTGCGGGTTGAGGGTGCCGGTTTTCCTGGCTGCGGAAATGGCGGCCGACGAGATCGTCCGGGAGTCGAGGGAGTGATAGAAGCTGTTGACACCCGAGGCATCGATCGCCGACTGGAGCAGTCCACCGAGCACGTGGAGGTCGCCTGCCGAGCCGATGCGGCGGTTCACAAACTCACCGAGGGTCAGTGACGGTGCCTTGTCCCGGGTTCCACGTTTGCGGATCTCCACGACGATGGCGTCGGCGAGTTTCGAGATGTCGGCATCGCTCAGGCTGCGGAAACCCGCCCAGCGGACCTGTCCCTTGACGTCGGCACTGCCAGTCGTGGTTTCGGCCGCGCCTGCGAGAGGGAAGGAGGTCCGGACAAATGGGCTGCGCTCGGCGTTGTTCATCTGCTGGCGGTTCCAGCCATTGACCGCCCGATCGCGGAAGGAGGAAAGCACCGCCCGCCAAGCATCGACGGAGGCCGAGTTGACATTGAAAGCCCCACGAACTCCGAGCACGGTGGCGAGCCGACGGGTGCGCTCGAGGTCTGAAAGCGAGTCGAGATCGGAAGCGAGTTTCGCGGCGTCGCCGGTGGCCGTCAGCGGGGCGAGATTGGCGTTCAGCGCCGGGGTCGTTCCGCTGAGCAGATCCTCCAGCACGGCCTTGCGCGTGCGGTTGGGGGAGGTGCCGGTGTAGTTGGTCACGGTGGAGAAGTAATAGCGATCCCACAGCGAGTAGTTCAGGAAATAGCTGTGATCATAGATCGTGGTGCCTCCGAGCGTGGCTGAAACCTTGCTGGCGGAGATGAGCGGATGGGCACGGGAGTTTCCAAGCGGATGCGTCACACGGGGCAGGCGCGAGCCGACGATGAGGTTTGAGGAAACCCAGTCGCCGAGGGACGCCGCCGGGGTCACCGGAACATGGAACATCGGCACGTTGGTGCAGCCCTCGTTGGAGGTTTTACTAGGCCCGTAGTAACCGCGATTCTTGTCATCGATCGCGATGCCGTTGGGGAAGCCGGTGAAGCTGCTGACCTCGCGCAGGCGCACGTCGTAGGACTGGTTGGCGGACCCAGCGACGGTGGAGTCCTGCCTGCCGCCTTCGGTCACCGGGTTGTTGTACACCCACGGCTTGGTATCATCCAGCGCGTCGCGGGTGGTGCGGGCTCCCATTTCCAGAAGGGCGAAGGGTTTCTTCAGCCCGGAGGTCGCGTCCGTCGGTTTCTGGAGGATGTCCGCGACCTCGAAGGTTCGGGAAATGATCGGGCTGGCGGGATACTCGCTCAGCTCACCGATTACGTCGGAGAACTTGAAACTGTAACTGCGGAGGATGTCGGATTCGGTGGCCTGGGTGCGGGCCGCCAGCAGGTCGATACGGAAATCGGGATTGCTGGACTGGCCTCCGTTCGCCCGCTCGGGGCGGGCTTCCACGGTGACCTGCTCGCCGAGCCCCGGACCGCTGCGCATCGAAAGGAAGCCTCCGACCTTGGCTCCT
>JAIYDT010000399.1 GCA_027487355.1 Verrucomicrobiaceae bacterium | reverse complement strand
TTCCGGATCGATGGCCTGACCTTGACGCGAATCCTTGCCGTGAATCCGGTGGGACATCACAGGTGCGGCCACCGCCTTCACATGATCCGGATGGACCGCACTGCTTCCTGTTAGATAAGCCATGGCCTGGGCGGCGCGCATGATCGCAATCGAGGCCCGCGCGGAGGGTCCGCCCCGGCCTGCATCCTGCTTGCGAACCTCCTCGCACAGATTCGCGATGTAGCGGCAGACGCGTTCATTCACCTGGATCCGGGACACCTCCGCCTGCATGGCCCGGACATCGTCCGCGTGGAGAATGGAATCCGTGGAAGGTGGGTTGTGGGCGCGCTGGGCGTGGAGCTGGAGCAGGGTCGTCTGCGTTTCCAGATCCGGCATCGTCATGTTGATGCTGAGCAGAAATCGGTCGAGTTGCGGCTCGGGAAGGGGGAAGGTGCCGGAGGAGTAGAGATTGTTCTGGGTGGCCACGACGAGGAAGGGCGCTTCCAGTTTTCGCGTCACTCCATCCACCGTCACCTGGTGCTCGTTCATGCATTCCAGCAGGGCGCTTTGAATCCGCGGGCTCGCGCGATTGATCTCATCCGCGAGCACGATGTTTCGAAACACCGGACCTGGAGTGAACTGGAACTGGCCGCTTCCCTGATGGTAAATGGAGTATCCGAGGATGTCGGCGGGCAGGAGATCCGGAGTGAACTGGATGCGGCTGAAGGAGCCATCGATGCAACTCGCCAGCGTCTTGGCCAGGGTCGTTTTTCCAACCCCCGGTGCGCCCTGGATCAGCACGTGGCCATTCGAAAGCAGGGCCACGAGCAGGAGTTGGGCGGGCACTTCCGCGCCCAGCACGGTGGCGGTCATGCGCTGGTTCAATTGCTCGAGCTTTTCTCTCACAGGGTAAGTGAAGTTGAGTGATGGAAACGGTGTTTATCCGTCGAAACCGACGCTAGGCCAAGCGGCATGGGCGGCAAGCTGCAATCGAGGGGTCATCGGCTGAAATCAACTTCCCGGCACTCTGGCTTTGCGTCGCTGCGTCCGGGCTGGTCTGCTCTGGCCGTGAGCGGCGATCTGCAAACCACGGTGCTGAAGGGCGTTTCGCGCTCCTTTTATCTGACGCTGCGCCTGCTGCCCGCTCCGATGCGTGGAGCCGCGAGCCTAGGCTATCTGCTGGCAAGGACGAGCGACACGATCGCGGACACGGCGATGATCCCGGTGACCGAGCGCTTGGCGTTGTTGGAGCGGTATGGAAAAGCGATCGAGTCGGGCGGCATGGCGGGTCTTTCCAGCGAAGCAGCCTTGAAAGCAGCAGCAGATCCGCGCGAGGCGATCCTGCTGGAACGCGGTGATGAAATCCTGACCTGGCTGGCCTCTGTGCCCGAGGCGGAAGCGGCACTCGTCAGGGAGGTGGTTGCGATCATCATTTCCGGCCAACGGCTCGACCTGGAGCGCTTCCAAGGGGCTTCGGAAGACAAACCGATTTCCCTGAAGAATGAAGCCGAACTCGAAGACTACGCTTGGCGGGTGGCGGGTTGTGTGGGCGCGTTCTGGACCAAGCTGGGGTTTCTCACGCTGGGTCGATCCTTTTCGAATTCGGATGAGAACAAGCTGCTCGAACAAGGCATCGCCTATGGCAAGGGCCTGCAACTGGTGAACATCCTGCGTGATCTGCCGGGCGATCTAACAGCCGGACGCTGCTACCTGCCGGTTGCGGAACCGGAGGATCGTGAGGCCTTGTTAGGCCAGCACGCGCATTGGCTTGAGAAGGCGATCGGCTGGGTGCGGGAAGGCGAGGCCTATGCCGCAACTTTACCGCTGCGTCGGATGCGCGCCGCCACCGTGCTGCCCGCGTGGCTTGCGTTGGAGACGCTGGAGGCGATGCGTGGGGCGGATTGGTCGCGACTCGGCGAGCGGGTCAAGATCAGGCGCAGCCGGGTGTATCGGCTTCTGTGGGAGGGATGGATCTGGAATCCCTGATCACCCGTTTCCGACCGTGCCGATCGGAGCGAGGACCTCGCTTTTCAGGGCGGGCAGGCACCGACGTGGCAGAACCTTGTTTCGAAGGGCCACCAGACTACTGGGCCGCCGCAGGGGTATAGACATCGACGCGCCGGTTGTTGCTCGGGTTCGCATCGGTCTGGTTTCCGGGCACCGAGATGCTGGATTGAAAGGTGACCGGGTCGCTGCTCGCCGGGACGCGGATCTCGAAGGTCTGGGTGTTTCCCGCAGTGAGGGAGCCGACGTTCATCGACTGGGTGCCGGCGGGGGTGGTGACCTGGACCGGGAGGTTGAAAAGATTGGCGGTGCCCTGGTTCTGGACGGTGACCTGGAGGGTGAGCCCGTTGGTGCCGTTGACGACCCACTGTGAGGCCACGGCGGCATCGACGATGCCCGGAGTGGAGCTTTCCATCACGCGCCCGAGGTCGGTGAGTCCGCCGCCATAAAGTGGGTCGGCCCCGGGGGCACCGGCTTCGTTGAGGTTGCTGGAGACCAGCTTGGCGGCGTTGGTGGCATTGAGGGACTGGTTGACGTTGTTTGACATCGTGGCGACGATCGCGCCGACCTGCACGGGCACGCTGGCGGAGGTGCCGGTGAAGGAGACCGTGCCGCCGTCGATGCCCTCGGCGTTGAGCGCGTATCCGGGAGCGGCGGCGGTGAGGTTGCTGCCGGTGTTGGAGAAAAGCAGGTGGTCGCCACTGGCATCGACCGCGCCGACGGCGATCACCCCGGGAAGGGCGGCGGGCTGGGCGATCTGGTTGATGCCGTTGTTGCCGGCTGCGGCGACGATCACCACGCCACGCTCCTGGGCGTATTCGACGGCGCTCTGAAGGACCGAGCTGTAGCCGTCGCCGCCCATCGAGATGTTGATGACCTTGGCCCCGCCATCGACGGCGGCGAGGATTCCCTGGGCGATGAGAAAGCTGTTGGACGAGCCATTGTCATCCGCCACCCGGATCGAGAGGATGGAGGCTGAGGGGGCGACGTTGAGGATCAGCGAGCTGACGGCCGTGCCATGGCCATTGAGCTGGGAAAGGTCCGAAGGAAAATCGACGAGGGAAATCTGCCGCATTCGCGAGGCGGCGGACGAGGCGGCGGAGACGCCGGTGTCGAGGACGGCGACCAGGACGCCATTGCCCCAGGTGCTGCGGTCGTAACCATTGATGCCGAGCCAGGAAGCCAGGCTGTTTCCGAACGGCACGGCTCCGGGCTGGATGGTGCCTTCGGGCAGCTCCGGCACGATGATGGGAAAAATGAATCCGGTCTGCTCGGTGCCCTCGAGCAGGGCGGCAAGTTCGGCGGCGCTGAGGAATCCGACGCGGAGGGCTTTCAAGGCATCGATCCGGCCCAGAACCGCGATGCCCTTGCCCTTGATCTTCGCAAGGAAGCGCTCCATCGACTCGCGATCCGCGAAAACAAGGGACCGTTGGCCAGCGATGGCCCCTTTTTCAAGTGCCTCGGTGTCGAGCCTGATCTTCGACTCCGGGCGCTCTCCGCTGCCGAGTTTCCGGGGCTCATTCTCCAGTCCGGCGAAGGGGTCTTTCGGTGGAGTCGGCGGCTTGGCGCTGATGGGTTTCTCTACCTCGGCCGTCCGGGCGATGAAGTATCCTCCCGTCGCCAGAGCGGCGAAAAGCAGGGGGAAAAGAATCCAGCGCCGGGGAGTCATCAGTGGACTATAACCGCCCGGAGGGAAAACGGTCGCAAAAAGTTGTAAAATCCATCAACCGGCCTTGGAGCGCCCAGGCTCAGGGTTGCTGCTTGGGCAGAACCGCTGGGGCCGTGTCGAGTACCGTCGAGACGAAGGGCTGAATGGAGCCGGGAGTCGCATAGACGATGAAGACCCGACGGTAGGCGTCGAGGTACTGGAGCTGTCGTTCGGTGAACGGCACCCACGACTCGCCTTCGCGGTAGTAGAAGTTCGTCTGGGCGTTGTTGAACTCGTCCCGCTTTTTCACAGGCGGAACGCTGGTGATTTTTCCCGGATGAACCGGCAGCTTGTGCTCACCCGCCTCGATGGCGGTTTCCACCGGCAGGAGGCTCAGCACCTTGGACTCGCCCTTGGGAAAGGCGGCTGGGCTGTCATCAATGAAAATCCCGCGGTAGGCGGGTTTGGCACCTGGGGGTGCAGGGACGACGATGAGGATCCCATGATTGGCGTTCTGGGGGACCGCGACCGTCGCGGCCAAGGCTGCGGCGGCTTCTGGCTTCCGCGGATCGACCTTGTCCGAGTTGAACAAAAGCAGCGAACCGTTGATCAGGGAGGCTGGCTGTGGAGTGGTGAGTCCTTCGGGCTGGAGGTTCAGCTTCACGAGGCGGCCCGCCTGATCGGGGAGATAGAGCTCCGCGACCGGGTTCACCGGGTCGTGAAGGACCGCACGGATCTGGAAGGCGGGAGTGGAGGTAGGTTGCTGGCCGAGCCCGGCTGCCTGCAGCAGCAGGGTGGCCAGAACAGCAAGAGAGGTCGACTTGAACATTGGCGAATCAGATTTCGTTGCTCGACAGCCAGCGGAAGGAAACGACCTTCATGCGCCGACCGAAGAACTTGTTGTCCTGAGAGACGGTGGCATCCGTGTAGGCGTTTGCCGAGGGGCGATTTGCGCCGGTGTCGGAAACCACATACTCGGGGATGCGTTGAACGACGGCTTCGAGGTAGGCACGGGCGGTGATGGCGCCGTTCGAGTCCTGGGCCTGACCACAGGTGCGGATCACGAAGGTATCGGAGCGGACCGTTGCGGTGGGTTCGATGATCCGAAGAAGGTCACCCTGGCTGATCCAGCCCGGAGCTCCGGCAGCCGGGTTTCCAACCGACGCCGAGGGGGTCTTGTAGTTGTAGAGGGTGGCGTCCCGGATGTCCGCTGCGGTGATCGGCACTTGGTTGGTGTAAACGGAATCGTTGAGTTTCGCTTCCGTGATGGCCGCCTCAAGCGCGCCACTGCGGCTGAGATCCGATTCAACACCGACCTGGCGGTTGACGAATTCCGACATGGAAAGGAAGGGGCCGCGCAGACGGACCTGATCGACGATCTTGATGGCGAGGTTCTCGATATCGGAGTCGGAAAGTTCACGGTAGCCGTTCCATTCGTTGGTGCGGGAGTTGTCGATCTTGTTGGCATCGACGGCTGCCGTGCTGGTGATGCCGCCGTTGACCAGGGTCATCGGGAGGATCGGCGTTCCCTTGGACTTGCTGACCTCCATGACGCCGTTCTTGGCCCACAGGCTGATGATGTCGCTCTTGTTCATTGAGGCGAGCATGGCCTTCCAAGCCTGGACGCTGGTGGAGTTGACGTTGAAGGGGCCTTTGATCAGCTGATACTCGGCGGCGAACTTGTAGGCATCGGTTTTCGGCTTGCCGGAGGCGAAGAGCTCGGCATTGGCGGTCTGAGCGGTACGGCCTTCCGGAAGATAGGGCTGGTAGGCCTGGGAAATCAGCGGCGTGTCCGTGTTCATGAAGTTGTCGAATGACACAGCGGGCGTGCTTTTCGCGTAGGTCGCAAAGGTCGAGAAATAGAAGCGGTCGTAGAGCGCATGATTGGCCAGGACCGACTGGTCGAGGAGCGCGTAGGAGGCGATGGTCGAATCCGTCTGACTGACCCGGTTGGTGGACATCAGGGGCGAGACCTGGGAGTTGCCGATCGGCTGCACGAAGTTCGGAAGGTAGGGCGTGGTGATCGCATTCGAGCGGCGGAAGTCTGCGATGGTCTGCATCGGACCGGTGGGGAGTTCGAGGTAGCTGCCGGACTTGATGCCGCGGGTGGTGGTGTTGCCGGTGATGTAATTGGTGCGGTTGGTGGAATCGCGTTCGAACACGTCATCGACAGATCCCAGAAGCGGCTGGAAATTCAGCTCGTGCGACTGACCTCCCGGCTTCTCACTTCTCAGGTTCAAGCTGACGACTCCACGGGCGGGATTGTGGAACAGGAAGGGTTTTCCGGCCAGGGTTCCGTCACGAAGGGTATTAAGCGCACCATTGGTGATGGTTCGCCTGTTGGTTTCATACACCCCGCCGTTCGTGGTGCGGGCGTAGGCGGAGAACATGCAGAAGGACTTGGCCAGCGCGTGAGATGAGATCGGGTCGGTGTTTCCGCAGTAGGTGTCCGCGACACCAAAGGTTCCAGAGGAGGGGTAGCGGTAGGTTTTCGGGAAGAATCTCTTCAGCGTCGTGTTGTCCTGATACTGAAAGCTGAGGCCACCGTATTCGAAGGTCCGATTCTGGGTGGTGATCTTGGCAGTCACATCGAAGGTGGTGTTGGCGGTGCCTGACGTGGGCTGCTGGACGGTGTACTCGATGTAAACCCGGTCAGTGTCGCGAAGGCCAAGCACGCCTTGATTGTTGTCGGTTTGCTGCCCGGAACTGAGGCTATTGTGGGTGGGCGTCGTCCAGTCGACATCGAAGCCGACGGCACGACCCGCGAATCCCGGCCTGGCATTGATGGCGGCGGTCAGGTTGCCTCCCTGGTCGACGCCTGTTAGGTTGTTCTGCCAGTCGAAGAAGGGCGTGCCTTTGACATCACTGAATGAGGCGGAAGGGTCAAGGTAGGCACCACAAACCAGCGTTTGGCCGGGCCTCATGACGATCGGTCCGCTGGTGGAGGAGCTGGTCGGACTGGTCCAGTTGGCGATCTTCATGTAGAAGCTCTTTTCGCCGCGCTGTCCCGAATTGACGAACATGTCATTGAGGGAAACCGGGCCGACGCACTGGGGCTTGTCGTTCACAAAGAAGTTGAAGGCCACCGGGACATTGCGGATGACCACCTCCATGTTGTCGAAGGAAAGATTGACGTTGTAGGGGTTGTGGAGGGTCACCAGCGGCGAGTATACGAGGTGTCCCATGTAGAGCATCTTGGGATCGACGCCCTTCAAGGTGCCCACCCAGTTGGCGTGAGAATCGCGGGTCACGTAGGTAAAGAGTGCCTCAACCTTGGCGATGACCGGTCCTGGGAAAAATCGCTTGGGTGCGGCGACCGATGTGAGCTGAATCTGCTCAGACGGGAACTGGTAGAAGGTGGGATTGGTATCCGGGGTGGTGATGCTCCGGAAACTGTTGTAGTAGCCTGTAAGGGCGCTCCAGTAGGGATCCGAGACGCCGGTGATGTTGTGGGTGGACTGGTAAAGCCGCCGATTGTTGAACTCGGTGGGCAGGATGATTGAGTTCAGTGAGGTGGTCATCTCGAAGATGGACGAGAGGTCCTGCTTGAGCTGTCCGCGCCGCACGTCGGTGAGGACGCCGAGCGAGTTGGGAGTCACATCGTTGCGGAACTGGCGGATGGTTCCGGCCGAGTTCATGAGGTTCACCTGCTCGAGGTCGGTGATCTTGCCGGTGGTTTCCTGGGCTGCGGTGAAACTGGTCGAAGTCAGGTCATTCGGAAGGAAGCCCAGATTGCCTCCATTGGGTCCCTTCATCACGGAGGTATCCGGGCGATGTCCGGTGAGCATGGCCCGCTTTTGCCAGACGGCGTCCGAGGTGTTGCTTGGCTTCCGGTAAAGATTGATGCGGGCCTTCACGGATTCGTCGGACACATGCCAGGCGTAGGCACCCTGGACCTTGCCGTTCGTCGAGACGGGCACGAGACCTGCGACCGACTTTTCGCTGGCCTGGGCGTTGCCGCCGAGCGAGTTGTTGCCAACGAGTTCGACCGTGCTTCCGCTCCAGGGAGTGGTGGCGAAATTGCGATTGATCGCATCAGCCGGTTCCGGGGTGGAGACCAGCCAGCGACGGAAGCGGCTGGTCTTTTCTCCGCTGTAATTGACGGTGCTGGCGTTTGGGTTGTAGTCCCAGGACTCCCAGGCTCCAGACATGCGGGGTTTTGCAGGGTTGGTGGAAAGGATCTCAGAATTGGCGGTGATGGCCTTATCGGGTCCCAGGGATTTCTGAAGGTCTCCGATCGCCAGCATCAGGGCCAGTCGGGCGTTGTTCCTCGCGATTGCGGAGGCATCTGCCTGCCCTGACGACCGAAGCGTGATCGTCGAGAGGGTCAGGAGTCCCAGCGCGATGGTGGTCAACAGCACCATCATGACGAGGGTGATGATCAGGCTGAATCCACGGTCCTGTCTGCGGCGAGTTGGAAGGGTGGTTTTCATTGGAGTTTTGAAGGAAAGGATGGCGGGAACTGGAATTCGCCGCGAATTGAAATCAGTGATGGGAAATTTTCGAAAGTCTCTGCTGCGCTCTCGGTGGATGTAAGGTAGCCGAATGCATTTGGTAAATACAATGAATTCACTCAAAACTACCCCAAAAAGGGGGGATGCGAGAGAAATTACTGTAAAGGGAAGGACGGCGGTCTTTGAGCGGGTGCCCGGCCTTGAAGCCGGAAATGCCTTACAGGAATCGATCGGTGGCGAGCGGACTTCGCTTCAAGCCAAAGGAAGGCGGAGGAGCACAGGTACCTCGAAACGCCCGGTCACTCTGGGACACGGTCTTGCTTGATGAAACGGAGAACATGATGGTCGGTATTTACAAACGATGCTCTCCCAGATTGGCGGGAGGAGGCGAAATGTCGATGAAAATGTTGGCCGGCAGTCGGCTTTCCTCGTTGGCTTTCAGTTCCGGGTGGGGTCGGTTGAAGTCGGAGTCGCTAGCAGATTCCTGGCCAGAAATTCGGCCCTGCGGCGACTTCCGTACGGAGATTCCGCAGCGCCGTGGTCGGACCCGGTGATGATGAGCATGTCGAAATCCTTGTCCGCTTTTTGCAGGGCGTTGGCGACCTGGAGGGTGGAGGCGGGATCGACGTTGTGGTCGATTTCCCCTACGATGAGCAGCAGTTTCCCTTGAAGCTTCGGGGCGTCGGTGACGTTTGAGTTTTTCGCATAGCTCTCATCGACCGGCCAGCCCATCCAGGCTTCGTTCCACCAGATCTTGTCCATGCGGTTGTCGTGGCAGCCGCAGTCGGCGACCCCGACCTTGTAGAACTCCGGATGATGGAGCAGGGCGGAAAGGGCGTTCTGTCCTCCAGCGCTTCCACCATAGATGCCGACCCGGGTGAGGTCCATCCACGGGCGGGTAGTGGCGGCGGCTTTCATCCAGGCAATGCGGTCGGGCAGTCCGCTGTCGGCGAGGTTTTTCCAGGCCACGTCATGAAAGGCCCTGCTGCGCCAGTTGGTGCCCATGCCGTCGATCATGACGAGGATGAACCCGAGCTCGGCCATCTGGTTGATGTTCATCCATGTGGCGTAGCGCTTCGGGACGAAGGCGTCGTGAGGGCCGGCATAGATGTCCTCGACGACCGGGTAGCTCTTCGAGGGGTCGAAGTTGGACGGCTTGACAATGATGCCGTGGATGTCGGTCTTGCCATCGCGGCCCTTGGCGACGAAGGGCTCGGGGCGGCTCCAGCCGGTTTTGAGGTAGGCGGAGTCATCGGCGCGCTCCAGTTCGGCGATCAGTTTCCCGTCCGAGCTGCGATGCACTTCGACGACCGGGGGCTGATCGACCCTTGACCAGCGATCGGTGTAGAAATTTCCGTCAGGAGAAAAATTGATCTGATGATCGCCATTTCCGCTCGTCAGGAAGGTGGGGGCGCCTCCTTCGAGACTGATCCGGGCGAAGTGGCCCAGATAGGGATCCTGTCCCGGATGGATGGCCAGGGCCTTGATCAGGATGGTCCGGGCTTTTTCATCCACAGACACGACACTGCGGACATTCCATGGACCCTTGGTGAGCTGGCGTTTCACGGTGCCGCTTTTCTGATCGATCAGGTAGAGGTGATTCCAACCGTCGCGCTCCGACATCCAGAGGATTTCGCCGGTGGCGGGGAGTCTCTGGAAGTAGGTCTTCTGGGAGTAGTCGATGAAGGTCTTGGAGCTTTCCTCATGAATGATGCGGACCTTTCCGTCGGCGGCATTGATTCCAAGGATGCGGAGGATCTGGTGTCCGCGTTGGTTGAAGAGGAAGGAGTATTCCTTGGAGTCTGCGGTCCACTCGCCCTCGTCGATGCTCCAGGGGTTGGCGAAAAGGGAATCGTCGATCGGAATTTCGGCGCGTTTGACCACATCAAACAATCGAGGCTTCGGCTGACGGATCGCGTCGCCGGGCTTGGTGTAGGGGATGGTCTCGACCTTTGGCTGAAGCTGGTCCTTCGGGGACGATTCGATCAGGGTGACCATGCGTTGGGTCACGGACTTGGTGCGGAAGACGATCAGCCGCGTGGAATCGGGCGACCATTGGATGCGGCCTTGGTATCCATCTTCCTGGGAGCCTTCGGCAAGCCGGACGGCCTCGCCTCCTGCGGTGGCTTTCAGGAACAGGCTGCCATTGCGGGTGGAAGCCATCCATTTCCCATCGGGTGACTGTCCATCGGGGCCTCCGGACTGGCTGGTGACCGGTCCGGTGATTTTCACGAGGCTGGGGAAGTCCGGGGTCACGACGCTCCCGAGCACGCTGCCATCGGCGCGGGAAATCCTCCAGACATGACCGGCATAGGTGCCCTCGGTGGCGGTGGCACCGGGCTGGATGTTTCCGAAAGGCTTTGGTTTGCCATCAAAGCCGATCCATTCGACCCGCACGACCGCTCCGGTGCCGTTTTCAAGGCTGAGGTTTTGGTCGCCGCCGGTGCTGCGGGATCTGCGCGGCACCTGATCGGGGGCGACGAGCGGGACCTCGCGGTTACCGACCTTGCTGAGGGCCTGCGGGTCGTTGGTCTCGGTTTTCTTTCCGGTCGAAAGATCGACGACGAAGCCCTGCTTGCGGTTGCCCTCGACTCCGACCTCGTAAACAAGGTTCCGGCCGTCGGCCGTCCAGGCGAACTTCAGGTCTTCCCGGACGACGAGCTGACGCGCCTGCTGCCGGAGTTTTTCTCCTCGCGCCTGAGCCTCTTTCCAAGTCTGGGCACTGACAGGAACTAGCAGTAAAAGGAAGACCGGAAGTAGCCGTTTCATGGAAGGGGGGCGGAGGAAGGCTGGCC